>NZ_CAJCHS010000214.1 GCF_903970205.1 Nevskia soli
CCACGCGACTTCCTGAACTTTCCCGTACCGCTCGACGCGTAGTAAGTCACTCGTCTTCACGGCCGTCACAACGGAGGACCCCGAATCTTCCAGTCTGCGCAAGCTCGGAATATCGAAGTGATCCATATGCGCATGGGAGAGCAGAATCAGGTCGGGCCGCGGAAGCTCGCGCATGAACAGCCCGGGTTTGACGAGCCGCTTGATCCCGAGGGTCACCGGACCCACGTTCAGCCCGATGCGCTCGCTAAACACCGGGTCCGTCAATATGGTGAAACCGTCGACATTGATCCACGTTGTGCTATGCCCGAGCCAAGCGGCGTGCAATCCGGCCGCAGGCCAGTCCGCTACGTTCGGATGATTCGGCGCCGCGAGCACGGGGCGTTTCAAGTCTTCGGAGACGCGACTGAAGAATTGCGGGGCCATCTTGTACGCCGCGGCCGCCATTCCCGCAACGCCCAACCCGCTCCCAACCAAGGTTCGTCTTAGCACAGTTATCAGATGCTACGACCGGACCCGCCGTCGCGTTCCAGAAAACGGCGTTCCAGAAAACGGCGTTCCAGAAAAACCCTTAGAATAGAAGAAAGTGCACTCGCACGCGCATCATCACCACCACACCGGACGCATCCTGAACTGGTCGCTCGCCGCGACCGTCATCTTCGTCGTCCTCGAAGTGTTTGCCGGGATTCGCGGCGGCAGTCTCGCATTGCTGTCGGACGCCGGCCACAACGCGACCGATGCGCTCGCCCTGCTGCTCGCCTGGTTCGGATTACGCCAGGAAGCGCGGCCGCCCGATGAACGCAAGACGTTCGGCTATCAGCGCGCCGGAGTGCTGACCGCGCTGATTAACGCCGTCACGTTGATTTGCATCTCGGTGTGGATCTTCTACGAGGCCGCCGTGCGCCTGTTCCATCCAACGCCGGTGAACACGCTGATTATGGCGGTCACCGCGCTCGGCGGCATCGTTCTGAACGGCTCGATTGTTCTGGGGCTGCGCGGCTCCGATCGCGAGGATCTCAATCTGCGCAGCGCGCTCGTACACATGTTGGGCGATCTCGTCGGATCGGCGGCTATCGTGCTCGGCGCCGTCGCGCTCCGGTTCACCGGCTGGAGTTGGATCGATCCGGCGTTATCGATCGCGATCGCGGCGCTGATCGTCTGGTCCGCATGGGGCATCGTGAGCGACTCGCTGAACATTCTGCTGGAGGCGCTGCCGCGCGGGATGGCGCTTTCGTCGGTGAAAGACGCGCTGCGCGTGGTGGACGGCGTGATCGATATCCACGACCTGCATGTCTGGAGCCTCGGCTCGCGTTCGCGCGCGCTGTGCTGCCATGTGCTGATTGAAGACGTTCCGCCATCGGCGAGCCGGGCGATTTTGCAGGGGATTCAAACCATGCTTGCCGAGCGGTTCGGCATCCTGCATTCGACCTTACAGTTCGAACATCTGAACTGTTCGCCTGCCGATGACGTTTGTGCGGCCCACGAGTCGATGATGCGGCAAGCGGCTCATGAACACCAGCACCACGGTCACCATCACTAATGCCGCGCGGGCCGCGGCGCGGGTTCATTGCGCGAATCGCCGCCGGATTTTATCGCCGCCTCCGCTATCGCGTCACGCCGTCCGGTTATCTGTTCGCCGCGGCTCTGGCGATTGTGGGCGCGGGCGCCATCGCTTCCGCGAATAATCTGCTCTTTCTCATCCTTGCGGCGATGCTCGCCACGCTGCTGATTTCCGGGTTCGCGAGCCGCCTGTCGCTTGCTGGACTCGAACTGGAACTCAATCTCCCCGAACACTTAGCCGCGCGGCAACCGGTCACCGCGCGCATCCGCCTGCGCAATATGAAGTGGTTTCCATCCTTCGCCATCCAACTGGCCGGCCAACCGCAGTTTCCCAATATCCTGCAGCGTGAGATCGTGTTCCCGATCGTGCCGGGGAGGTCGACGCTGTTGGCTCACGCGCCGGCGGTGTTTCCGAAACGCGGCGTCCACCGGGAGAACCTGTTTGTGCTCTCGACGCGGTTCCCATTCGGTTTTGTGGAGCGGCGGGCGTCGGTTTCGATCAAGAGCGAGGTGATCGTTTACCCCGCGCTGGAGCCCACGCCGATCGGCGAAGAGCTGATGGCGGAATTGCGCGGCGACGTCGAACGCGAGCAGCGCGGACAGAGCGCGGATTTCTACCGGCTTCGTCCGTACGAAGTTTATGAGAGCGCGCGCCATCTGGATTGGAGGAGTTCCGCGCACACCGGAGAGCTGCAGGTCCGCGAGTTCGCGCGCGAAGACCGGTCGACGCTGTACATCTTTTTCGACTTACAGGCGGATGCGGGCGAGGCGTTCGAGCGCGCGATTGAATGCTGCGCGTGGCTGGTGTGGTCGCTCAGTACGCAGCCCGTGCACATCCGTTTTCAGACGCAGACCCGCGATTTGGGATTCCCGGATCAGGTGGACGCGTTCCAGATTCTGCACGAACTCACGTTGGCCGAGGCGGCGCGATTTGCTGTTGTGCCGGAGCCGGAAGCGGATGATCCGGATGTGCTGTTTTCGTTTGCCCCGGAGCGTTTTGAGGCTGCCGGATGGAGACCTTCGCGCGTCTTGAATTACGGCCGTCCGGAGTAAGTTGCTAGGCTGGAAGGGTCATGTCCGCCCGTAATGGAGATAAGTCGCGCTTTCACCGGCTGCGCAAAGCGAAGATCAGACGGCGTTTGCGCACGGAGCTGCTGCAGTCGTTAGTAACGACCGCGCCTGGGCAAGGTGCAGCGACGGAAGCTCCCACCGCGGAGACCGAATCCGGTGAACGTCCCGTGCGCGGGCCTCTTGCTGCCGTGGCGGAGACGGTCGGTTCCACGATGGGTACGATCGTCGCTAAGACCACGCATCCGCACCCAGAGCCCGAGCCCGCCGACAAACCGGCCGAATAGATTGTTACGCTGAGACTTGACCTCGGCGATCCCCGACGTATTGTGCCGCATTCTGGAGCGAAAGCGCCAGGAAGTTCGCGCGATCCAGACGCCTCGCGAAGCGCTTGAGTTGAGAGGCGAAGCGCGCGTGTTGCAGCGTCGTCCTTTTGCCGGAGCGTTGCGCCGTTCGAAACCGGCGATCATCGCGGAGATCAAGCAGCGTTCGCCATCCAAGGGTTTGTTTGCTGCGGCGTTCGAGCCGGATCGCATGGCGCGCCTTTACAGCGAAGGCGGCGCCGCTGCGATCTCGGTTTTAACCGATCAGGACTTTTTCGGCGGCAGCATCGAACATCTCGAAACCGCTCGCAGTTCTGTAAACCTGCCGGTTCTGCGCAAGGATTTCACGATCGACGAAATCCAAATCGCCGAAGCGGCGGCGCATGGAGCCGATGCAATTCTGTTAATCGCCGCCGTGCTCACCGAGCGCGAGTTGCAGCGATTTCGCGAATATGCGGCTCAGTTTCTGCTGGCGGCTCTGGTGGAAGTTCACGATTCCGAGGAACTGGAGAAAGCGATCGATTCGGGCGCCGCAATTATCGGAGTCAACAATCGCGATTTGAAGACGTTTGAGGTGCGCCTTGAAACATCGCTTGAGCTTGCAACGGAAATGCCGGCGAATGTCATTCGCGTCAGCGAGAGCGGCATCCATGAACGCGCACAGGTGAAGCTGTTGACCGACGCAGGCTATCACGCGTTCCTGGTTGGTGAGCATCTGATGCGCGCGCCCGATCCCGCGGCGATGTTAAGAGAATTACGTGTTGATTAAGATATGTGGCATCACCAATCCGGATGACGGGCACGCCGCGGTCGCTTACGGCGCTACGGCGCTGGGATTTATCTTTCATCCGCCGAGTCCGCGTTACATCGCGCAGGACGATCTGGCGGACTGGATCGGCGAATTCCCAACGAGCGTTCGTAAGGTCGGCGTCTTCGTCGATCGCCCCGCTGCGGAAGTAGAAGCGGTGTGTTCCCGGCTGAAGCTGGATGTCGCACAGCTGCACGGTCACGAGCATGCTTCCGACATTCCACGGCGAGTGGCTGTTTGGAAAGCGGTGCGCGTGCGCGATCTCATCGATCCGGCGTTCGATCGTTTCCCCGTTGAGGCGCTGCTGCTCGACGGCCCGTCATCCGGCCGCGCGTTCGACTGGTCACTCGCCCGCTCGGTAACAAAGCCGGTGATCCTCGCCGGAGGTTTGAACGAACACAACGTCGCGGATGCGATTCTCGCCGCTCATCCGTGGGGCATCGACGCGTGCTCGTGT
>NZ_CAJCHS010000215.1 GCF_903970205.1 Nevskia soli
GATTCGGCTCATTGCGCTGCCCGAGCCACAACTCATCCGGCTTCTCCTGGTCCCACGCAGCCGACCCCTTCGTGCCATAAATCTCGATCGAGAGCCGGTTCTTCCGCCCCGCCGAAATCTGGCTCACGGTGAACGCGCCGCGCGCCTGCTCGCCCAGCCGCAACAGCACCGCCGCGAAGTCCTCCGTCACCACCGGCACCTCCTCGTAATCCGTCGGACTCAGTGTCTTCCCGCTGAACGTCTCAATCGACCCCTTGGGCTTCTTCCGCGTCTTATGAAACGTCTGCAGATCCGCACATACCTCGGTAATCCGCAATCCCGTGGTGTGCTCGATCATGTCGCACCAATGGGTCCCGATATCCGCGAAAGCCCGCGATCTGCCGTTCGCCCCGGCCTCGACCCGCCAGTTCCAGTCCGTGTCGTAGAGCAGCCAGTCCTGCGAATAGGTCCCCTGCACCGCGTAGATCTCGCCAAAGTCGCCGTTCTCCCGCATGCGCCGGATTTGCTGCACCAGCGGATAAAACCGCAGATTCTGAAACGTGCAGTTCGCCAGCTTCGTCTCCTTCGCGAGCGCCACCAGTTGCTCCCCTTCATCCACCGAAATCGCCAGCGGCTTCTCGCAAAGCACGTGCTTCCCGGCGTTCAGAGCATCCTTTGACATCGGGAAATGCAGCCCGTTCGGCGTGCAGACATGCACCGCGTCGATCGACTTGTCTTCCAGGAGCGTGCGGTAATCCCCCGTCGAGCGCTCAACGCCCACCTGATCGGCAAACTGGCGCGCCTTCTCATCGCTGGACGCGGCAATGGCCACGACCTCGACGTTGCCGAGCCGCCGTATGCCCTCCGTGTGTACCTTACCCATGAAACCGGTCCCAAACACTGCTGTTCGAATTTTTCGCATTTGGAGAGAGTCTACAGCACCCCAAACACTGGTACATTGAAGAACAAAGAAGGTCTCGCGGAGTTTGGTTTTATGGTGGTGAAGATAAGGTTTCCGGAACGCGCCCCAACTGGCAGAGTCATCGGGTCCGGAGGCGCGCGCGTGGTCGCTCCGGCGGCGCTGATGGCGGGCGGTCTGTTTACTCTGGCTGCCGTGGCCTGCCTGACTTTGGCGGCCTGGCGGCTCACCTCGGATCTTGGCTGGACCGGCGAATTCGCCATCACCGAAGGCTTGCTTTCGCACTGGCAGGTGTGGATGACGCTGACCATCGGAACGGGAGTGGTCGGCGTGAAACTGCTGCGCATTGCGCGCGCCCGCGAAGCGGCATCCGTCCCGGCCGACCATTAACCCGTCTGATATTCTGACGCTAGAGTAGCCCCATGCCCACCAACACGCGATACCGCTATCGCGGGAGCCTACTTCTTCCCTCCGTAACTCCCGGCGTTAAGTGGCTGTTGATCGCCAATATCGGCATCTGGGCGCTCGATCTGATCTGCGGCCTCTCCGGCTACGACGGCATCTTTTCCCCGTTCCGGCTGACGCCGCTCGACGTAGTCCGGCGCCTCGAAATCTGGCAGCTCGTGACCTACATGTTCCTGCACAGCGTCACCAGCCCGATGCACATCCTTTTCAACATGCTGGCGCTGTGGATGTTCGGTTCCGAGATCGAACGCACCTGGGGCACGCGCGAGTTCCTCAAGTTCTACTTCGTCTGTGGAATCGGCGCGGGCGTGTGCGTGGTCATCATCGCCCTGCTGTTCGGACAAGGCGCGATCTCGACCATCGGCGCAAGCGGCGCAATTTACGGACTGCTGCTCGCCTTCGGCCTCTTGTTCCCGGATACGACCGTGCTGCTGATTATCTTCCCGATCAAGGCCAAATACCTGGTGATCATCATGGGCGCGCTGGCGCTCTACTTCAGCGTTTCGGGCGGGAATAGCGGCGTGAGTAACGTGGCGCATCTGGGCGGATTGCTGGTGGGGTTCGTGTACATGAAGCTGCCGCATACGCGGATGCCCGCGCTCAATCTGGGGCGGCGATATGAACAGTGGAAATTGCAGCGGGCGCGGCGTAAGTTTCAGGTCTATATGCGGAAGCAGGATTCCAAGCGCGAGCCCTGGGTGCATTAAAGCGCAGAAAAGGGAACCGCCCGCGAGTTCCGCATACGACAGATGGTAAGGAAGCCGGATGCAAATACCCGGTACTGAGCCGCGACGGAGCGGTGCGCCTTGAGAGCATTCCGCTCGCGCGCGGTAAAAAGCATTCGAAGGTTCTTTCCGGAGCACCAGCTCGAAGGCTGTCGCGGCTCAGAATGTGGATTGAATGGTCGGCACGAGGGTGTTTTCAAAACAACGTTGCTACGAGCGCTTCGCCCCGCTGCCGGCTCGAAACTTCAAAGAATTGCGCGACGCGATGGGCGCCGGGCGTAGGCATCAAGTGGCAAGTCGAGTTTGCGAAACGATCGCCGCCATGCCGCTCGAGGAACTGCGGCGCGCAAGACAAATGACGCAGACCAGGGCGAGGTTTCGAAAATCGAACATCGGACGGACCTGTACCTGAGCACTCTCTCGCAGTACGCAGCGGCTCTCGGCGGTACGTTGGAGATCCGCGCGATCTTCTAACTTCGCCACCGCGTCGTCCAGCACACACCAGTGCCGCGTTCCAGCGCCATGGTTCATAATTAAAACCCCATGGCAGAGATCGTTCTGGTTTTGCTTCAGGCTTTTCAGGTCCTCTTTCTCTGGGTTCATGATTGGATCCCGCTCGGCCGGTTGAACGATGTCGCGGCAGTTCGCAGCCAGGACACAAGATCGAGGTTAGTGGTTGTCACTCTTATTCAGAGCGTACCGTTTACGATTGGCCTCCTTTACAGCCTTGTTTACTTCAGGCGGCCATATCCTCATTGGCTTCGCTATTGGATTTCGATCAGTTATGGCTTGCTGCTCTTCGGACAGCTCCGGGCCTGGTGGCTGCCGTATCTATTCCGAGCAGAGCCTGACCGTGCAGCCCGCTATCGAATCATGTTCGGCAATACGCATTCCTTTTTGCCGCAGCGCCATGGACTGGTGCCGAACACGGCTCACATCGTGCTTCATCTATCGACTGCCGCCACCCTCATTCTTCTTCTCGTGAGCTAGCTGCGATTCCGGAAACGAATCAGCTGCCTTGTCGATCTTAGTAGTGATAGCGACAGGCCAGAATGCGAATCTTGTCCGGGAGAACTTGGTACACCAGTCGATGCTCCTGGTCAATGCGTCGCGACCAACAGCCGGCCAACTCGTGCCTAAGTGGCTCAGGTTTACCAATGCCGGAAAACGGATCGCGCTGAGCGTCTCGCGCGAGACGGATGATGCGAATTGCTTGTGCCCGATCCTGCTCGGCCCACCATGCCAAGTCGTCGAATGCGTCGGCGTCGAATTCGACGCCTCTCACAATTCCAATTTCGCCACAGCGTCGTCCAGCGACACACCACCTCCGCGCTCCAGCGCACTGCGCAGCCGTTGGCGCATGGTTTCAGACTTAAGGAGATATGCAGTTTCGCGCTCGGCGGCAATCTCTTTCCAAAGCGCGATCGGCACAATGACAGCCGTGGGCTCGCCCGCCTGATTGGACACGACTTGGATCTCCGCTTCTGACACTCCAATATTCTAACGCCCGCGAGCACAAGCAAAACGGTCGAGCCGGTCATTTGAGACTCGCAGGCCTCGCGGTGGTGAAGCGATCTCGCCTCGGATCAACGAAACGCTTCCCACCCATCCGGCTCCCAGGCGATCGGATTGTCGTTACCAGAGAACTCATCGCCGGTGGGTGGCGCCGCCGCGTAACCGGAGGCATCCGAACCGTGGGGCGCGGCAATCAAGCGAAGCAGCCGGTACGCTCAATATCGGTCAGGGACGCGACGAGCGGCATGAGGTCGTCGGCGGTCAGTAGCCCTGGCACCATCTCGATGCTACCAAGCCTTCCGAATCAAGGTCGGAGTCGCGGCAGTTCCCGGAACACGACGATGTAACACCTCATCCACCGCGTCCGTCCACATAGAGAGATATCATCAAACTGCTATACCTATGCGCAGCCCTCTTTTGCTTACCTCTGTAATCGCCGGCGCGCTGCTGGCGGGTTCCATCGTTCTGATCGCTCAGGACGGCCCGCAGGACGGCCCGGTGCAAGGGAGCAGCGGCAGCACCGACAGCGTCGCCCGCCCGCGCACCAAGCCCGCGCAACCGGCCGATGACACAACGGACGATGACAGCAACGCGCCCATCCCGTCGAAGCTGAAACCCAATAACCACAAGGACGACGACAATACCGCCAGTTTCCAGGTGGAGGCCAACCTCGTGACGGTCGACGTCGCGGTGGTGGATAATCGCGATCGCTTCATCCCCAACATCCCTAAAGGCAATTTCCGGGTGCTCGAGGACGACGTCCCCCAGCAAATCAAATCGTTCTCGATGGGCGAAGCGCCGATGACGGTCGCCATGCTCGTGGAGTTCAGCAACAAGTGGCAGCGCTACGGCGGCCAGACCTGGTACCAGACGCTGCAGGCGGCCTACGGTTTCGTGCAGACGCTGAAGCCGCAGGATTATGTCGCGGTGATCGCTTACGATATGCACCCGGAAATCCTGAGCGACTTCAGCCAGGACCGCCGCAAGACGGAAGAAGCCATGAGCCGTCTCCGCATCCCGGGCTTTTCGGAATCGAATCTGTTCGACGCGCTCGTCGACACCGAGGAGCGCATGAAAGGTATCGAGGGCCGCAAAGCGATTCTGTTGCTTTCTACCGGCGTCGATACCTTCAGCAAGTTGACGTTCGATAAAGCGCGCAAGATCATCCAGGAGGACGCGGTTCCGGTCTATGCGATCGGATTGATGCAGGCCTTGCGCATCATGTCGAACATGTCCGGATCGCAGGAGATCGGGTTCCTGCAAGCGGATAACGAGATGCGGACCTTCGCCAAAGAGACCGGCGGCCAGAGCTTCTTCCCGCGTTTCACCGGCGAATTCCCGAGCATCTATTCGGCGATCCAGCAGTCGCTGCGCAACCAGTACACCATCGGCTACTCGCCGACGAATACCGCCCGCGACGGCAAGTTCCGCAAGATCAAAGTGGAGCTGGTGAATCCGCAAGGCGACCCGCTGAAAGTCAGCGACGAGAAGGGCAAGCCGATCAAGTACCGCATCATTTGCAAGGCCGGCTATAACGCGCCGCATACGGTTGAATAGCCAGGCGCGTCCTCTTGGGCTAAATAAGAACCTTCCGACGAAGAAAGAGCGGGGGAGGCCCGGCCAATCGCAAGTGTCCCAGGGAGAGAACGCTGTGACCGATGAAGGGCTTCGAGCCGACCTGCGCGAAACGAGAGACGAGCTCCGCGCCGAGATCGCCGGAATCAAAGAAGAGATGGGCGGATTCAAAGAAGAACTCTCTCTCCGCATCGAGAAGGCCGAGACGAACCTGATCACCGCGTTTCACTCCCGGGCGAGTCCCATGGAAATGCGCCAGCGTGGTCTGAAGAACGTTGTCAGTGATTTCGATGACCGGCTGGTAATTCTCGAACAGGGCGTGCGGAAGCTGGAAGCCGTAGCCGCGGGAATCTCATAACGAAACAACCGCCCCCTTCTGCAAAATTCGAGTGACGAAAGTCAAGTCCTCCATCTCTCTCGCTTTGAACGATATACAAGCTCGTTGACAGGATTGTCACGGCTCTGTTACGCTCCGGGCACCTGTTATGGTAATGGCACCCTCGGCTTCCCATGTTCCTTCCCGCATCCTCCTGGTCGACGACAACACCAGAGGAAATTTCGGGCGCAAGATGCTTCTGGAGCAGGAATCCTATGTAGTGGAAACTGCGAGTAGCGGCGAAGAAGCATTGGATTTGTTTCTTCGCGATCCGTTCGACCTGGTGGTGACGGATTATCGAATGAAGAAAATGGACGGACTCGAGCTGATCGCGCAGTTGCGCCGTCAACCCGTAGCCGTGCCGATCGTCTTGCTATCCGGCTTTGTCGAGATGATCGGAATGGATGCACGAAGCACCGGGGCCGACGTTGTTCTAAACAAGGGCAACAAGGAAGACGAATATCTTTTGCGGACAGTGAGGCAGTTGCTCGAACGCGGGCGCCGCCGCAAACCGGCGCGGGCCGCCAAGGCGAGTGTGGCAACATCGGGTTAAGTGACGCTCCGCAAACGTCTTCTGTGGCAACGGCTCGCCGCTATAGCACTTGCGGCGAGCCTCACTTTTTCCGCTGACGCCCTGGTCCGCAAAGCACCGCGCCAAAAAACGCCGGGAACTCCCAACCCGGCAAAGCGGCTTTCGCTGCGCGACGAAGTAGCCCAACTCGTGGTCGTGCCGTTCACCGGGCAGGCTCTTCCGAAACGCGCGCGGCATAAGCGCCGCGAGGTGGAACGCGACGTCGCGTCGCTGGTGAAGAAGCAGCATGTCGGCGGGCTGATTCTGGTCAATGTCTTCCAGGGGCATCTGGTGCAGCGCGCCGATCCCGTGGAAGCGGCCACGGTCATCAACAAGCTACAGCGCCTGGCGAAGATCCCGCTGATCGTGGGCGCGGACCTGGAACGCGGCGCTTCGATGCGCTTTAACGACGCGACCATCTTTCCGCAAGCGATGGCGTTCGCTGCCGCGGGGAGCACGGACGCCGTCAAGTTTGAAGGCGAGATCACGGCGCAGGAAGCGCGAGCCATTGGTGTGCAGTGGGTGTTCGCACCCGTTGCCGACGTGAATAGCAACCCGGACAACCCCATCATCAACATCCGTTCCTTCAGTGAAGATCCAAAGCAGGTTTCGGAGTACGTAGACGCATTCATAAAGGGAGCGCAGTCGAACCCCAAGTTCACCGTGCTGACGACGGCCAAGCATTTCCCCGGTCACGGCGATACGGCGACCGACACGCACCTGAACATGGCGACGATCTCCGCCGACCGCCAGCATCTGGATCAGGTGGAGCTGGTGCCGTTCGAATCCGCAATCGCGAATGGAGTCGATTCGATCATGACGGCGCATCTCTCGGTCCCCGCGCTGGGAACCGGCGACCTGCCGGCCACGCTGTCGCCGGAGATCCTGACCAAGCTGCTTCGCGACGACTTGAAATTCAGGGGCATCGTCGTGACGGACGCGCTCGATATGGGCGGCGTGGCGAAGGGCTACGGTCCCGGTGACGCAGCCGTGCGCGCCATCGCGGCCGGCGCCGATGTGCTCCTGATGCCGACTGACCCCATCGCGGCGATCGATGCCGTGGTGGCCGCCGTGAAGAGCGGACAGATCTCGAAGGAGCGTCTGGACGATAGCGTGAACCGAATCCTGGCCGCGAAAGCACGCGTCGGGTTGAACGCGCAACGCTACGTGAACGTGAAGGCGATCCCGACGCTGGTCAACTTGCCGCAGAGCAATGCGCGCGCGCAATCCATCGCCGATTCCGCCGTGACGCTCGTGAAGAACGATTCGAAGCTGTTGCCGATCCCACCGAACACGCAATCTTGCTTTGCAATTCTCCGCGAAGGCCCGAATAGCCAGCAGGGGCAGGCCATGCAACCGGAGATCCAACACCGCGCGCCCGGCCGTCCCGTGTTGCTGCTCAGCCCGGCGATCACCGAAGCAGAGATGGATTCCGCCATATCCGGAGCGGGCACGTGCGCTCAGTGGTATGTGGCCGCTTTCGTGTCCGTGGCCGGATACCGGGGCAGCGTGTCGCTCGGCGGCAATTATCCGGCGCTGATGGAGAAGCTCATCGCTTCGGGAAAGCCGGTGTTGCTGGTGTCGATGGGCAATCCTTACCTGCTGCGCAGTTTCCCGAATGTAGCCGCCTACCTGACGACTTTCAGCACGGTGCCGCCGTCCGAAGTCTCCGCCGTGAAAGCGCTCTGGGGCGAGATTCCGATCCGCGGACATTTACCCGTGACCATACCGAATCTGGCCAGGTTCGGCGAAGGGATTGATGTCAACGCAACGGTGGCCGCTCGCTTGCAATAATCCGAATCAAATGCAGATTACCTGGTTGGGCCACGGCACGTTTGAGTTTGTCTTCGGTACGGGGAAACGGCTGATTGCCGACCCGTGGACCGAGAACCCGAAGTACCCGAAAGGCTATGAGATCGAAGGCGCGGATCTGATGATCCTGTCCCATGGTCACTTCGACCACATTCATGACGCGGTCCCGCTGGCGAAGAAGTTCCAGCCGCGGATCGCCGCCATTTTCGAGCTGTGCAACTGGCTCGAATCGAAGGGCGTGAAGAAGGACACCCTGCATCCGATGAACAAAGGCGGCACGCAGCTGTTCTTCGACGGGCAAGACGCGGTGAAGGTCACCATGACTCACGCGGTGCATAGCTGCGGGATTCTGGATGGCGATAAGATCATCTACGGCGGTGAAGCGGCCGGCTTCGTTCTGACGTTCGCGGATGGCCGCAAGATCTATTTCGCGGGCGATACCAACGTCTTCACGGACATGGGTTTGATCCGCGAACTCTATGCGCCCGACCTGGTCTTGCTCCCGGTGGGCGACCTGTTTACGATGGGTCCGAAGGAAGCAGCCGCGGCATGCAAACTGCTTGGCGCGAAGAAGGTTATCCCGATGCACTTCGGCACTTTCCCCGCTTTAACCGGAACGCCCGAAAGTCTCGAGGCGCTAGTGAAGGTGTTGGGAATCGAAGTCTGGACGCTGGAGCCGGGCAAGAGCGTGAGCTGGTAGGTTGCCGCAATCGGGTCCGTTCCGCAAAGTGTTGGTCGCGAACCGCGGCGAGATCGCGGTTCGCGTGATGCGGACATTGCGCGAGATGGACATCGCTGCGGTGGCGGTCTACTCCGATGTCGATCGCTCCGCGCCGCACGTCCGTAAGGCGGATGAAGCGGTGCGCATCGGTAGCTATCTGAAGATCGACGGCATCCTTGACGCGGCGCAGAAAACCGGAGCGGACGCCGTCCATCCCGGCTACGGATTCCTCAGCGAGAACGCGGAGTTTGCGCAGGCCTGCACAACCGCGGGCATCAAGTTCATCGGTCCTTCGGCGGAAGCCATCCGGCGCATGGGATCGAAGACGGAAGCGCGCAAAGTCGCGGTGGCGAGCGGCGCGCCGGTCGTGCCCGGGACCGATACCGACGTGCGCCAGTTTGCGCAGACGGCGCAATATCCGGTGATGCTCAAAGCGGTTGCCGGAGGCGGCGGCAAAGGCATGCGCCGCGTCGACCGCGAAGAGGATTTCGAGAGTTCTCTAGCCACCGCATCCAGCGAAGCGGCCGCGGCTTTTGGTAATCCGGCGATCTACGTCGAGAAGCTGATCGAGCGGCCACGGCATATCGAAATCCAGGTGATCGGCGACGAGCACGGGTCGATGATTCACCTCGGCGAGCGCGAATGCTCCATTCAGCGAAGGCATCAGAAAATCATCGAGGAATGCCCGTCGCCGTTGACTGCGATTGATCCCACGCTGCGCGAGCGCATGGGCCAAGCCGCCGTAGCAGCGGCTCAATCTGCCGGCTATTACAACGCGGGCACGATCGAGTTCCTGGTCGATCAGCAGGGCAAGTTCTACTTCCTCGAGATGAATACGCGCCTGCAGGTGGAACATCCCGTCACCGAGATGGTGACCGGGCTCGACTTAGTGCGCATGCAGGTGGAGATCGCCGGCGGCGCGAAGCTGGCGCTGCGGCAGGATCAAGTGGAGTGGCGGGGATCGGCCATCGAGTGCCGCGTCTACGCGGAAGACCCCGATCAGCAGTTCTTCCCTTCCCCCGGTCGCATCACTCAATATGCGGAGCCCGCGGGTCCGGGCGTTCGCGTGGATAGCGGCGTTTTTGCGGGCTGGACCGTGCCGCTCGATTACGACCCGATGCTGGCCAAGCTGGCCGTCTGGGCAGGGACGCGCGAACAGGCCGCCGCGCGACTGCGCCGTGCGTTGAGCGAATATCAGGTCCTCGGAATCAAGACCAACATCGGGTTTTTCGAAGAGCTGATGGGCGACGCGGAGTTTCTCGCGGGCGAACTCGACACAGGATTTCTGGAACGCTACTTCGCGCGGCGCGTCGAGAGAACCGTGAGCGAAGCGGATCGAGCGCTCGCGGCCGAAGCGTGGAAACGCGCGCGTAAACGACCGCAAGCCGCCGCGCAGCCGGTATCGAATTGGAAGCTCGCGGGCCGCGTACATGATTGACGTGCGCGAGGTCGAACCGGGGGTCTGGTCGGTGATCGATGGCACGCGATCCGTCGAGATCCGCCTAGTCGGCGATGAAGTCCGCGTCAACGGCGTGCCGGTTGCCGTCGACACTTCAGATCCGCGTCAGTGGAGTCCTCAGGCCGCACGCGGCGCGGTCGCAGGCAGCGCGCAAGTGAAGTCGCCCATGCCCGGCAAGGTGATCGAGGTGCTCGTCATGGCCGGTCAGGAAGTCGCCGCGGGTCAGGGCGTCGTGGTTGTGGAAGCGATGAAGATGCAGAATCAGTTGAAGAGTCCGCGCGAGGGACGCGTGCAGGCGATTCACGCCAAGCAGGGCGAATTGGTGAACGCGGGCGCGGTCCTGGTCACCATAGAATAAGAACCATGGCGATCTCCGTTTGTCCGGACTGCAGCGGGTCGGGTTGGAAGATCGTGGAAAGCGACGAACTCTCCGGCGCGGAGCGGTGCCATTGCCAGTTCGAGGGCCGCGCGGAACGCAACGAAGAGGCTGCCGGCATTCCGCCGCTCTATCGAAATGCCTCGTTCGATAACTTCTCAACGAAGCGCGCGCACCGGGAACTTGCGCAGGCGATGACTACCGTCAAAGGCTTTGTGCGCGAGTTTCCCAACGCGGAGCACCCCGGGTTATTGCTCATGGGCGACCCCGGAACCGGCAAAACCCACCTTGCCGTGGCGGCATTTCGAGAACTATTGAAGCGCGGCTTCGAAGGCTTGTTCTTCGATTACCAGAACTTGTTGACGCGCATCCGGTCGTCGTTCGATGGCATGGCCGGCGTGAGCGATCGTGAAGCGTACCGCTCGGCACTCGACTGCGAAATCCTTCTCCTGGACGATCTCGGCGCGCATCGCGTCACCGAGTTCGTGGAAGACACCGTCACCTCCATCCTGACGCATCGGTGCAACCACCGGAAGCCGTTGATCGCGACCACCAATCTGGGTGATGTCGAGACAACCCGGCGCGGCGAAGGCGAAGCCAAGGTCGACTACCGCCTGAGCCTGACCGATCGTCTGGGCATGCGCGCGCGTTCGCGCCTGTTCGAGATGTGCAAGGTCGTGAAGATGCCGCTCGTCGAGGACTACCGTCTGGGATCGTGGAGCCGTCATTGATCCAGCGCGTACTTCTGTGCGCGCTTCTCTGCATCGGATTCGCAAACAGCAGGGCCTCCGAACCGGCGTTTCATGCGGTCGTCGTCGATTTCCCGGCCGATCGGATTCCGCAATTCCTGTGGGCGCGCGAATTGGTTTGGCTGCACAACATCGGCGTCGACGCGATCGCTTCCAAAGAAACACCGGCCCAGTTTCGCGGACTCGTAACGCAAGCCGGGCTGGCCCTGGTTGAGCCGGAAGCGCAAGCCCTGCGCGTCTCCGCGCTCGATCCGAACGCGCTCACCAAGAGCCGCATGGCGATGCACGCGCGCAAGCAGGTGCTCTGGATCGATGTCGAGAGCGAGGCAAGTCCGATCTTTCGCAAAGGCGCCGTCTCGTTGAGCGGCGACGAATCCAAAGACACGCAGCCGCTGCGGCGCGAAGCGCTGGTTTCCACTTACTGGGCGGCGGTGCTGGACAGCGCCGAACGGTCCGAAACCAGGCGCGTTACCGGGCTCGAACTGGTGGAGCAGCGTTTCGCGAAACACGCGAGCGCGCTCGGCATCGTCAACGCGTCGCGGCTGCCGTGGCACGGATCGTTCGCCGCCGCGCTGCCTTCGTTCGGACGGGAAATCCAGATTCCGAACGTGACCGTACCGGCGCACGACGCGCTGCTGCTTCCGGTTGACGTCTCGTTCTCCGACCAGCGATTCTGCCGCTCCTGCACGGGGATGTCGAACACCGAACGGCTGCTCTATGCGACATCCGAGCTGACCGGACTCGAATACGAGAACGGTATCCTCGCATTCGAGTTCTACGCGCCCGTAGCGGGCATGGCTGTGCTGCAACTGGAGCGGCAACCGGAGGGTCCGATGCTGGCAGGAGGCCGTCCGGCAGAGTTCGATTGGGATCCGGACTCCAAGCGCGCGCGTCTCCCGATTCCGGCAGGCAAGGGCGACAGCCATGAGATGCGCATCGCGATCGCCATCTCCGACCCCGAGCATGTGGCGAGCTTCGCGGAGGGTCACGTGTTAATCCTGGGCGAGACCAACAAAGTAACCACCGACTACACACCCCCCGAGATTGCGGCGCGGTCAAGATTGATTGTGCCCGACCAATGGCCGCTTACCAGCGAGACGAAACTACCGCAAGTTATCTACAACGTAACGGTCCCGGCCGACCGGCTCCACGGGGACAAAGTAGACTTGCGAATCGAGACGGACGGACTAAGTGTAAGTCACCGGCGAGTGCAGTTGTTACGCCCGGTATCCGTGCATGTGGCGGAAGCTACCGCGGTGCATTTCGGAACCGCGGGGGAACTTCTGAGCGACCCGCCGCTCGTTCCGGTAGAAACGCCTAATGGACGGACCATCACCGTGCAGGTGAAGAACAACGCGCCGGAGATCCGGACGTTCACGATAAGTGCAAGCGGTGAAGGAGTAGAGTTCAGCCCCGAGAAGAGCGTGGTCACTATCGGGGCGTCGTCCGAGCGCGAGATCTCGCTGCGAGTCTTTACTTCAAATGCCGCGCCGGGCATGCACTTAGGTGACTTGCGGATCAGCGGGGCCACAACTTATGAGAAGCCCTTGCGGTTAGTTACGATTCCACGCACGGACACGGTAAGTTACCAAGCGGACTTACTAGGGAACGGCGCCATGCAACAAGTCTGGGAGAACACACACCTGCGTTCCGTGTTCTCGCGCGAGGATGGCGGGCGCTGGATCGAACTGTACTGGAAGCCGAGCGGCAAGAGCTTGTTGCCGCCCGAAGGAATCGCGATCGGAGGCCCGGTGCGTATTGGACTAACTGGCTCGGAACTAACGTTCACAAGTTTGAACGGGAGCCCGCTAACCGGGATGCCGCGCGGTGGCCACATCGGGAGTGTAGATTGGACCGCGGAGTCGACCGGCCCGGTAACTCGATATCGCGTTCGTGAAACGATCTCGCCGCGTTAGTGCAGCACCGCTTCTGGTCTATAACGGTCTGGTCTAAAACGGGCTGGTCGACTGAGCCGCGCGCGTAAGCAAGCGGTATTTTTCGATTCCTACCCTGGATGCCGACAGTAGATATGACTTTCCCGTCCGGTGGGCACATTGGCGGTAATGTCGCGATTCTGTTCGACGTCGAAGATTCGATAGCCGCGGCTGCGGATAAACTCGATGACGTCAGTCGCGTTGGCGCGCTTATCTTCTTCGACCGTCCCGTGAAGTTCGAGATAGAGTTCGGGTGTTCGAGAGGCAATAAGATCCGTCATGCCCTGTAACGCGTCGAGTTCCATACCTTCGATGTCGATCTTAACGAACTCCGGCTGCGGCAAGCCGAACCGGGCGATGCCCGCATCGATGGACGTAAGGATCACCGGTAATTCGATCGCGTCTTTCACTTCGGCGCGAATTTGCTCCGATATTTCGGGGTCGCCGCTGGCCGCCCCAATCATCAGCGGGTCGACGCACAGGCGCAGGACCCCGTCCCGATTGCCGATAGCAGCAACAAAAACAAAGACGTTCTTGAACCCGTTAAGGCCGGCGTTCTCATAGATGCGCACGACGTTGGCGGGGTTCGGCTCGAAAGTGATCACCCGCTTCGCTGTCTTCGCAAAGAAGAGGGTCATTAGTCCCTGGAATCCACCGATGTCATAGACTATTTTTCCGCTAAAATCCAGCCCCTGCAGGAAACGCGTCTCGGCTGTATCGGGATGCGCAGCGCCGGGAAGAAATCCGAGTCCCCCTTTTCTGCGCAAACCCTTGGTAAGTCCGCCTTTCGACGTATAAACAATTCCCTGGAGCCTTCGACTTACAGCGGAGGTGACCCGGTGACTCCACGTGAAGTTTTGCGAGAAGTGCTCCGGCATTTGAACGCGCTGTCATTGTCTCATATAGGTACTGACTAACTGTGGGGCCGGCTAGTGGCTAATTGATGCGCCGGTCACGGAAGTAAGGCCTGGGATATCACCCGGACAACAACCGTACACAACCGCGAAGCTTCAATGCCCCGATACTCGGGAGCAAGGGGAAAGCCATTGGTGACCGCCCCCAGCGCGATGGGATCAACAACATCGATCCACTTCAGGATTCGCTGCCCCGCCTTCTTATATATCTCGGCATAGTCGTCGGCGCGGAGCCGGTTCTGATAACCGAACCGGTCGTTGTCGATGCTGCGCCATTGTTCCGACGAGAACTTCAGGAAATTGATTTTACTTATGGAAGGATCGGCGTGCGAGAAATGGTCCGAAAGGTCGATGTGATGACAAATCAGGCCGGATTTCGTGACCACCCGTGAAGCTTCCCGCAGAATGGAAACAAGCACCTGTCCCGGAATGTGCTCGAACACCGTGTGAGAGAAATGGATGTCGACGGAATGATCGGGAAGGTTTGTCGCAGTCGCGTCGGCGGGAGATAGATACTCAAGCCGCATGATACCGGCGAGTTCCGCGAAACTCCGCGCCTCCGCTAACAGGCGAAGGCGGCGAGAGACAGCGTCGGGTTCCGCGATCGACTGGAAGAGCCGCGCCACTTCGCCCTCGTGTTCGGCGAGCTCCGCGACGGTTTGCATCACGAGATCGGGCTTCAGGATCGGGTGTAAGTCCAGGGTAATTATCGAGCCGGCGCCGGCGAGGTAGAACGCTAGCGGCATATGAACCCGGTGGCCGGTCCCAACCTCAAGCACGCGCGCTCCACTCACCGGACATCCGTAATCCCGCAACTCGGCAAAGATAGGAGCCGCGGCGTCGCGGAACATTGCCAGAGGCGATTCAGGATTGCGCAGATTGCCAAACCGGCGCTGCAGCTGATAGTAGATGTCCTCGTTTCCGATTGGCAAACGTGACAAAGCGCGCTGGATCGCGGCTTTAGTCCTCCAATTCACTCGTGTCCCACCATGAATTCTCGGTTTAACTTAGCACGAAACATAGGGGTTCGGTGACCGGACCGTTCTGCGTCAGGTCGACAGTTCCGTATGACGCCCGGCCCATTGCAGTGCCGCGCTACGAGACCACAATCCACGCCCTATCCGATATCTCACTTCACCCGCAAGTACCTGACGCGCGCGCTCTTTATTTCGTTCGAGTACTCCCGAATCAGCGGGTGCTTCGCCGGCTGTTCCTATAATGCCGCCCCACTCGCGGAACGGCGCGTTCAACCAACGCAGATGAGGTTGCGCCTCAAGCGCTTTCGGGTCTAAGAACCAGGCGCTCGCGGCGATACCTTTCATCTCGGGCTGTAACTGAAGCGATGAAGCCATGCGATGCCAGCCACGCATAACTTCCTTCTCTAACACCAGCGCGCGACTGCGGGGAGCCGGCGCCACATGCATGAAAAACAACGGGCGTCGACCCCGCATCGCGGTTGCCGTGTGGCTTAGAAAACGAAGCCGGTCCCGATTACTTAGATCGGCCGCCCACGATAGAGGGACTCCGGATACTTCCCAATCCATAGGTCCACAAGGAAAGCGGCGGAGTGTCGCCATCTTACTCGCGATCACGAAGTTATAAGTGCCGGCACTTACCGGGAAGGCTTTACGGTGCGCGGCAAAGGCGGCTAACTCCTTCCGCAAGAGTAACTGTACTTCCGGCACTACTCTTAGAGCATCGATGCGGTCGTTGCCATACCGCGCCGCGCGCAGCAGGACGGCGCGCTCCACAGCATCGTTCGCGACCAGCGGACCCAGTGCGGCTGATAATTCCTGAACAGGCGCATGGGTCGCGAAATCCTCGGTGACGCCGGCGAGGGTCGACGCGCAAACCTCATCCGTCCATGCGCGGCGATCCAGCGCATTCTCGATAAGCGCGAGTTCGGGAACCGGGTCGAGATCGTTCGGCATGGCGCGGAATTGCTTTATGATTATGAGATACGCGATGCCTGGCGCTAGAAAATCATCATGAATGACTGAGTCGGCTTTTCGAGGCGCCGTGGAGGAAATCCTGGGCGCGCCGCGCGGGTCGTTGCGCGATACGGATACCCGCGATACGGTCGAAAACTGGTCTTCCATCGCCGACGTGCAGCTATTCACGCTGATTACCGGTGAATTCGGGATCGAACCGGACGAGGAAATTCTGGGCGCGGAATCGATCGGCGACCTCACCCATGTGCTTGCCGAGCGGCGCGTTTTCGAGGCGTAAGAAATGCATCGTAGTGCCATGCTGCGCGGCGCCAAGCTAATGGCCCTCAAGGCGGCGGAGGCGCTTCATGTCGATCGCTTCCTGCTCCGAAGCGCGTGGCGGAGTCGGCGATTGTTGATCCTGTGTTACCACGGAATCTCAATCGATGACGAGCACTTGTGGGACTCGAGCCTCTACATGCCGCGACCGGTGTTGCGCCGCCGTTTCGAGATCCTACGGGAGCTTGACGCGAAGGTTCTGCCGCTCGGTGAGGCGATCGAACGCATGGAAGCAGGAACGCTCCCGCCGCGGTCGGTCGCGATCACGTTCGACGATGGCAATTACGACTTTCTTACGCAGGCGCTGCCGCTCATTCGCGAATTCAGCTATCCGGTTACGCTCTATCTGACGACGTACTATTCGGATTTCAATCGCCCCGTTTTCGATGTGGCGTGTTCTTACCTGTCGTGGAAAGCGCGCGGGCGGACGCTGGTTTGGCCGGAAGTCGTGGGCGCGCCGGTGCTGCTGGATGACGCGAACCGCGCGGCCATTGACCGGCGGATTAAAGACTACGTGAAGTCGGCCGGGCTTTCCGGCGCTGCGAAAGACAATCTGCTGCGGGATCTGGCCGGGCGTCTCGGGATCGACTACGATGCGCTGGGCACCCGGCGCCTGTTCCACCTGGTGACGGCTGACGAGGCGCGTGAACTGGCGGCCGCAGGCGTGGACGTGCAACTGCATACACACCGGCATCGGACCTCGCGGGACCGCGATTTCTTCCGCCGGGAAATCGACGAAAACCGTGCGGCAATTGCACGCATTACGTCCGAACCGGCGAATCATTTCTGCTATCCCGGCGGGTTTCATTTACCCGAATTTCCGGAATGGCTGCGTGAGCGCGGCGTAGTTTCAGCGACCACGTGTGAACCCGGATTAACCACCCGCGAAACGGATAGATTGCTTTTGCCCCGCTTAGTCGATCACACTGGATTAACGGAAGAAGAATTCCGCGGATGGGTAAGCGGTGTTGCGAGTTGGCTGCCGCACCGGGCCCACGTGATGTCGGAAGGTCAACTTCTTGAGGGCTGATGTAGAAAGCCGATGCAGAAAAACACGAAGCTTCCGCTTGAATCCCATTTAGGCCGCGAGCTAAAGGGACAAAGCAAGCGCGAACAGCTGGCCACCGCGCGAACCTATTTGGAAACCCTCGGCGCGGCTCTTTCGCCTGATGGGATGGAGCTGCTGCGGTCGGTGCTGGGCCGCGGGTTGAGCGGGTCTGATCGCGATCACATGGAAGGGTGGCTGGCCGAACTGCCGCCCACGCGCAACGCCGCGCGTTTGCACGCCCTGCTGGCAACGGATCTGGGACTCCCGCGGGCCGCGCCCGCGTGGCGCGGTTATCTCGATGGCGAAGCGGTTCGGGAGCCCGCGGATTTACTGGCTTACGCGCGCGTTTTGGCGGATGCGGGCGAGTGGAGCGAGGCCGCGCGACAGCTTCGGCTCGCGCTGTCGTCGCCGATGCCTTATACGCTGTTTGCGCGCTCGGAAAAGCTGGTGGCGCGGGTGGCCGCGCAAGATCGGACGTCGTTGCGGACGGCACGCATCGCGATTCTGGGCAACGCGACGACCGCGTTTTTCGCGCAGGTCCTCCGATCGCTTTGTTTTCGCGACCGTATCGCGGTGGAAATTTACGAAGGCGCGTACGGTTCGCAACAGCAGGAAATTCTGGACCCCGAGAGCGGCTTGGCCAAGTTCCATCCGAGCCTCGTGATTCTGCCTTTGAGCTGGCGCGACCTGCGATTGTCCGGCAATGAAGAGACGCCGCGTGCCGTTGAGGCGAATCTGCTCGCCGAACGCTACCAAACGTGGAAGCAGATCGCCGAACGGTTCAGTTGTCATGTGATCCAATACGCGTCCGATTACCCGGCCACCGAAAGTTTCGGCTATCTCGGAAACAAGCTGGACGGCGGACGGCGGCGCGTGATTGAGGTTTTGAACCGCGGGCTTTGGGATAATGCGCCGGGGTTCGTTTCAATCGTCGACGCGCCGGAGCTGCAGCGTGCTCTGGGCGCCGCGTGGGAGGATGCCGCGCAGTGGGCGCAGTATCAGCAGCATCCGGCCACGTCGGCCCTGCCGGAGCTTGCCGAATCTGTGGCGGCGCACATCCGCGCGGTCGTCGGATTGACGCGCAAAGTGCTGGTGACGGATCTCGACAACACGTTGTGGAACGGCGTGATCGGTGAGGACGGCGTGGGGCGAATCGAGGTCGGCCCCGGAACTCCGGCGGGTGAAGCGCATCTGCAGCTGCAGGTGTATCTGAAGGAACTGCGGGAACGCGGGGTCCTGCTGGCGGTCAGTTCCAAAAACAATCCGGAAGACGCGCGGCTTCCGTTTCAGGAGCATGCCGGAATGGCGCTGAAGCTGGAAGATTTCGCCGCGTTCCGGGCGAATTGGGAGGACAAGGCGGAGAATATCCGGCGCATCGCGGAAGAACTTTCACTCGGGCTCGATAGCTTTGTGTTCATCGACGATAATCCGCTGGAACGCGAGTGGGTGCGATCGCAGTTGCCCGATGTGGCCGTGGTTGAGCTCGGGTCGTCCGTCTTCCAGTGGGTGCGGGAGATCGACCGCGGGCGTTACTTCCTGGCGCTGACGCTTTCGGCGGAAGATCTGGCGCGGGCGACGCAGTATCAGCAGCAGTCGGCGCGCGAGACGCTGCGATCGGCCTACGGATCGATGGACGAGTTCCTGCAGCAGCTGCAGCTGGAAGCTTCGGTGGAGCCGGTGAGTTCGGCGAATCTGGCGCGCGCGACCCAGCTCATCAACAAGACCAATCAGTTCAACCTGACAACCCGGCGCTACACCGAAGCGCAGATCGCGAAATGGATGTACGATCCAAATGCTTGGTTGGGGGCGTTCCAGATGTCGGATCGATTCGGCAGCTATGGATTGATCGGCATGCTGATCTGCCGTGAGGCGGGCGCGCACGCGTGGGAGATCGATACCTGGTTGATGAGCTGCCGAACGCTCGGCCGGCAGATGGAGAAGTTCATGTTCGACCGGCTGCTGGATGCGGCGCGCGAGCGCGAGGTCCGCACGCTGATCGGGATTTACCGGCCGACGGCCAAGAACAAGATGGTCGCCGGGCTTTACGATCAGTTCGGGTTCCGGCGCGTATCGGAAACGGCGGAGGAGACCCGGTACGAGCTGAGCGTGCCTCTTGCGCGCGGCGTTACAGCAACGCAGGTGCGGGACGTTTCGCGCGGGGTATTGGAGCCGGCATGAGCGCGACGCATGCCCATGAAGTCGCCGCCGGAGAGCGCTTCGAGTTCGGAGAGAACTGGGCGCGGTTCCTGGAGCATCTGGATGAGAGCCGCATCGGGGGCGCGGAGAAATCGCTGTGCGCGATGCTCGGCGTTGAGAATCTGGAAGGCCGCACGTTTCTGGATGCCGGCAGCGGCAGCGGACTGTTCAGTCTGGCCGCGTATCGATTAGGGGCGCGGGTCCATTCCTTCGACTTCGATCCGCAGTCTTTCGCCTGCACCCGCAAGCTGCGGAATCAATATGGCGACGCGGCGCGCGAGTGGAAGGTGGAGCAGGCTTCGGTTCTCGACCGCGGTTATCTGGGTTCGCTGGGTCAGTTCGACGTGGTGTACTCGTGGGGAGTTTTGCATCATACCGGATCGATGTGGGAAGCACTTGGAAACGTCGCGCCGCTGGTGAAGCCGGGCGGGTTGCTTTTCGTTGCGATCTATAACGATCAGGGCACGCGCAGCCGGCGCTGGACCACGGTGAAGCGCATCTATAACAAGACGCCGCGCCCGCTGCGATGGGCCGTGCTGTGGCCCACGCTGCTGGTGTCGTGGGGCCCGCGGATTTTGAAAGACGCGCTCCTGCTGCGCCCGTTCCGGCAATGGCGCGCCTACGGTCGCGATCGCGGGATGTCGCCGTGGCGCGATCACGTGGATTGGGTAGGCGGCTATCCGTTCGAGGTCGCGAAACCGGAACAAATCTTCCAGTTCTATCGCGAGCGCGGGTTTGAGATGACGAATCTGGAAACCGCGGGAGGGACGGTGGGGTGCAACCAGTTCGTGTTCCGGAGGAAGGCGAGTTAGAGCCAACGGCCGGTCACAGCCGCAACAAAGCACCGCCGGGGAGTTGCCGATTGCAATTTGGATCACGCTGGCGGCGGTCCTTCCCTCGTGACTCGCTCCGCGAAGCATATCGCTTTTGGGCGCCGACCGGGCCCACCCCGGCGCCGCAATCTGATACGCTACGGCTTCGAACGAAAGCCATGCCGAAACCAAGCCGTTTAAATCTTCTAGAAGCCGGGGCGCTCGTCTGCTTCATCGCGTCTCCCGTCGTCGCGCCTCTCGTTATTGCCCAGAACGCGAGTCAGAATCATGATCTCGGATTCACCGACACGCCGATCCTGCCCAACTTACCGTGGCACGTGCATGATCCGAACCGTCCGCATCCGCCGGTCGTGACGCCGTCCGATCGGCCCGGCGGACCGCCCTCCGATGCCATCGTCCTTTTCGACGGCAAAGATCTGTCTGCGTGGGAAGGGCATCCGAGTAGCATCACGCACGGCGGGAAGCCCGGACCCGCGGAGTGGAAGGTCGAGAACGGGTATATGGAAGTCGTTCCAGGCACCGGGGACATTGTCACGAAGGAGAAGTTCGGGGACATTCAGTTGCACGTCGAGTGGGCGTCGCCGAACCCGCCCAAGGGCAACAGTCAGGGGCGCGGCAACAGCGGCGTCATTCTGCAGACGCGCTATGAGGTCCAGGTGCTGGATGCGTACCAGAATCCGACTTATGCGGATGGGCAGACGGGCGCGATCTATGGCCAGTGGCCGCCGCTTGCGAACGCCGCGCGCAAGCCCGGGGAGTGGCAGACTTACGACATCGTCTTCGAGGCGCCTAAGTTCGAGGGGGAAAACCTGATTTCTCCGGCGTACATCACGGCGTTCTGGAACGGCGTGATGATTCACAACCACAAAGCTTCCATGGGACCGATGGTTTACCGGCATGTCGCGCATTACGTGCCGCAGCCGGCGGAGGATTCGTTGCTGCTGCAGAACCACAACGATCCGGTACGGTTTCGGAATATCTGGGTGCGGCGGCTGCATCCGTACGATCAGCCGGAGAAGTGAGCGAGCAGCGCTTGCGCTCCATGACTGTCGCGGCTCGGTAATGGGCATTCGCGGCTCGGTTTTGGGCATGCGCATGCATGCTGAGCCGCGACGCCGTTCCCCGAATTACGCGCTGAATGAACTGCCGCAGCCGCAGGTCGACTTCGTGTTCGGATTGTTGAACTTGAACCCCGAGCCTTCCAGCGTCTCGACGTAATCCACCTCGGCGCCGTCCAGGTAAAGCATGCTGGCCTGATCCACAAACACCTTCAGCCCGTCGTAGTCATACGTTTTATCGAGCATGCTGGGCTTGTTCTCGAAAGCCATCGAATAGCTGAAACCCGAGCAACCGCCGCCGACCACCGCCAAACGTAAGCCGCTCGGCTTGGGGGTCTGCGCTTCCATGATCTCTTTGACCTTGCCTACCGCTACCGTTGTCAGCTGTACCATATTTGTAAAACAACTCCTTGTTTTCTAACGCTTCTAGGAACAGTATATCGATTATTGCGGCATCTGAAAAGTCGCGCCTTTTCTGCCCTTTACATGAGTCTGATAGGCTCGAAATGAGCAGCTAACCGGCGAAACCCGTTGAGCCCCGAACACGTAAGAAGCGGTGTATGGGAACGGTCTCAGGCGCGCTAGCTTTTCCGACCCTCGGAACGCGGTCAGTTACGACCCGGTCGGCCAGGACCCGAGTGGATTATCAAAGCACTGAGGAGGGCGCACTTGTCAGTCGAGCACAATCCGGCGATGACGATGCCTTCCAGGAGATCGTCCAAAAATACCAGTCGAAGGTCTTTTCGATCATCCACGGCATCGTTCGCCAGCGCAACGACGTGGAAGACATCGCCCAGCAGGTTTTTTCTAAGGTCTACTTCTCGATTCGCAACTTCGATTATCGCAGCTCTCTGATCACCTGGATCTATAAGATCACGGTCAACGAGTGCTTCGACTACCTGCGCAAGAAGAAGGTCCGGAAGCTGGTGTATGAGAGCGATCTGAGCGAAGACGAAGTCCGGCGCGTCGAAAACACCGAGCCGGCGACCGACCGGGCGCCGCGTACCGATGTTCGCCTCGCCGGTCAGGATTATATTGTGAAGTTGCTGGCGAAAGTGTCGGAAGAGGAACGCAACCTTCTGATGTTGAAAGAAGTGGAAGGTTATTCCGTGGAAGAACTCGCTCAGATGACCAGTCTGAATGAGAATACAATCAAGGTGAAACTTTTTCGCGCGAGGCAAAAGCTGGTGAAGGCCGCGCAACGACTGGACCGCTCGCCTGGGACCGTAGCCTGATGACTGAAAGCCAACGGAGACAAGGTTAGAGTTATGCACCGCATTGTTGAAAAAGAACTGGAAGATTACCTCTCGGGCCGCGGCGGCCGCGAGCTCACATCGCATCTAACGAACTGTGAGCAGTGCCGCGGCGAAGTAGCGGAGATGCAGACGCTCTCGGGTTTGTTCGGGGATCTGCGCGCGGTTGAACCGGTCGCTGTCCCGCTCGGATTCAGCAACCGGCTGATGCTGAACATCAACGACCGGAAGTCAAAGAGCTTCTTGAGCATCTTCGCGGTCGATCCCGGATTCACGCGTAAGCTGGCGCTCGCCTCGCTGCTTTGTCTGGCGGCTTGCGGCGGTTATCTGGCTACCCAGCCTGTCGATTCCGTGGCGCCCAGCGATCATACGCCCGAAGCGGTGATGGCGAGCCACGATGTTTCAGCTCCCTCGGACGATCCGCAGCACATGGACGGAATGCTGGTAACGCTGGCGTCATATCATCAGTAGTAGTCGAAACGCGACCGTTCCATGACAGCTGCCGATTCCGCGATTGCCGCCCGGCCCAAGGTCACGCTGATCGCGCTGTTTTCGCTGGCGTTTCTGGGCGGGGCCGCGGTGGGCGCGGTCATGATGCGCAGCTACGCGTTTCGCGAGGCGCACCACGCCATCATCTACAAAGAGCGGAAAGAAGATACGCTGGCGCGGTGGCGCGAGAAGTTGCAGCTGACCGACGACCAGGCCGCGCAGATTGGCCTGATCCTCGACGACTTCAACAAATACTACGATAATGTCCTGGCCGAGGGGCATGAGCGCATCGTTCAGGTGCTCAATCCCGAACAGCGCAAGAAGTTCGAACAAATGGTTAGCCAGCGGAATTAGATGGTATCCCGGCTGCCTTTTTCGCCGGTTGGGTAAAATCGGAGGCAATGCGTCGACGCCGGTGTCTCGGATTGCTGCTGCTTGCTTTATCCGGGTGCGCCGACAGTTCCGATAAGATCCGAACCTACGCGATCGGCGAACGCGTGCAGACCGGACCGCTGGTCTACGACGTTTTCGAAACGCATTGGGCGATGACGCTGGGGCCGCAGGCGAATCCGCGCGTGCCCGCCAAGCATTTCCTGCTGGTTCGAGTAGCGATAAACAATGCCGGCGCGACGGACACGACCGTCCCTACGATGACGCTGGTCGACGATAAGGACCAATCCACGAACGAACTGACGGACGGCACCGATATTCCGGACTGGCTGGGCATCGACCGCCGCCTGCAGCCGATGCAGAGTTCCAAAGGCAATGTCGCCTTCGACGCGCAGCCGCGACATTACCGCTTGCGGGTTTCCGATGAGACGGAACAGATCCTCGCGTATATCGACCTGCCGTTGACGTTCAATTCCGACGAAAGAACGCCGTAATTCCGTGCGAGTTCTGGCTTTAGCTCTGCTGCTGGCTGGTATTGCCTTTCCGGCAAGCCTGAAGGTCAGCAGACTCGCCGTTTCGCAGTTTGAAGACGGATCGCCGGTGCTGGAGCCTGATGCTTTCAATCCCGGCGAGCACGTCAACTTCAGTTTCGTCGCGACCGGCTTCACCCGCAAAGAGAATAAGGTTCACGTGGACTACTACGCCAAGGCGTTCGATCCCGCGGGCGTGTTGGTTGCGCCGCCGGTGACCGGGGAGATCGAGACCTCCTTATCCGATGAAGACAAGGAGTGGGCGCCGAAACTGCGCGGCGGCTTCGTGCTTCCGGAAGACTTGTTCCGCGGCCGCTACCGCCTGGTGGTTCTGGTCCACGACGAACTTGCGGACCAGGTGACAACGGAGACGCTGTACTTTCGGGTATCGGGACCGGAGCCGGAGAAGCAGCCGGGGCTGGTGGT
>NZ_CAJCHS010000216.1 GCF_903970205.1 Nevskia soli
TTGCCGCGTACATGCAAAACGGGCGGTGACTTGTTAGTCGCCCGCCCGTTTGTTTGATTTATTGCTGAGTTACTAGTTAGGTGCGTAGCCGTAACCCGGTCCGCTCCGATGGACTCCTCGATTGATTATGGACTGAGGAGCAGGTGCGTTGAGGGAATTCGCGGTCGCGGGCTTTTGGTTTGAGGGAGATAGGGGGATTCCGGGCGCGTCACTGATGTTGCGGGTCCATCGGGTTTGGCGGTGGGTGCGCAGAACCCGCCCTTTCGGGCTGAGCTCGGAGTGGGGGTTGCCGCGTACATGCGAAACGGGCGGACGACTTGTTAGTCGCCCGCCCGTTTGTTTGATTAATTGCTGAGTTACTAGTTAGCGCCAGCGTCCGCCCCAGCCGCGGCCGTAGTAGCCGCGTCCGTAGAAGCCGACGCCGATGAAGGGACCACCCCATCCGTAACCGTAGCCGTAGGCGTACGGATAGGGGTAGGCGGGATAGGCATAAGCGGGGTAGGGGGCGGGTGCGTAGCCGTAACCCGGTCCGCCCGGACGGGCGGGACGGAAGCCGTTGGCGTTGTAGTCCTGACGGGTGACGGGCTCAAACGCGCCGCCCGAGTTGACCGTCGAGATGGCGAGCGGTTGTTCGATGCGGAAGGTCAGTACGCTTTCCGGATGAATCACCGTCGGGCGACCGCGAGTCACGAGGACGCCGATCGTGCCGACAACCGCGCCGCCGATGGCTCCCATGCCGGCGCCGAATCCGGTTCCGGTCGCGGCTGCGCCCACGATCGCGCCGAGGGCTGTGGTGCCGCCGATCGCACTGGCGTCACGGCCGACCGATGTCGGACCCTGGCGATAGACGAGCTGCGTGTGAATCGGCAGCTGTTGACCGTCCGCCAGCAGGAGTTCGGTTAGTTCGACGCGCATGCTGGAGGTACCGGCAACGCGTCCAGCTTTCTTTACATCCACGACGCGGCCGTTCACGATCTGTCCGCGGTGGGCGACAACGAAACCATCGATCACGAGCGGTTCGACGAGCGAGGCGGTGAATGCATCGCCCGGCTGGTTGCGATCGGTGGTCAGGAAGCTATTCATACGAACGGTCAGGTATTTGCCAGCGGGGAGGTTCAGAGTTGCCGGTAGCGGCGGAGCCGGACGCTGGTCATAAGCACTCTGACCGTAAGAACCGCCCTGCGCCGGCGGCGCGTATTGGGGTTGCTGTTGCTGCATGGGCATGGGCTGCGGCTGAGCGTCAGCGGGGGGCGGCGGCGGCGCAGGGGTATTCTGCGCATAAGCCGGGTCCTGCTGGGCCGTGGCAGGGACCGCAGCATCGTCGAACCGGCTCCATGAATCTGCACCTTGCCCCCAAACGGGCGAAAGAGAAAGGGCCGCAATGAACAGGTAAGTCGAGGGTTTAGAAATCAGTTTCATAGCGTTCACACACTTCTAAACGTAGTCCGTTGCAGATCGGTTGCCACGATTAAGTCCTTTTTAATCAGGAATCTGCGAGTGGCCGACTGGAGCTTTTGACGCAGGCTGGCCGAATTGAGCCAGTCTTTTTTGCCTATCTTTTGCACATCTGGGGATATTGCTTCTTCAAATCGGCGACTTTGGGGAGGTCGTAGGTAGAGATATAAGGGTTGTCGGGGTGCAAATCGGCGTAGTGCTGATGGTACGCTTCCGCCGCATAAAATCCCTTTAGAGGCACGACTTGGGTGGCGATGGTGCTTCTGAATACGTGCGCCTCGTTCAACTGATGGATGTAGGCTTCGGCGATACGCTTTTGATCGTCGTTCGCGTAGAAGATGGACGAGCGGTATTGCGTTCCGGAATCGGGTCCCTGGCGATTCAGTTCCGTGGGGTCGTGGGCGACGGAGAAGTAGACCTTGAGGATCTGGCCGTAGGTAATTTTTGCGGGATCGTAGGTAATCTGAACGGATTCGGCGTGACCGGTAGTGCCGGTGCTGACTTCTTCGTAGTGCGCGGTCGACCGTTCGCCGCCGGCGAATCCGGCAACGACGTTGTCGACGCCTTTGAGATGCTCGAACACGGCTTCGACACCCCAGAAGCAACCTCCGGCTAAGACGGCCACCTGTTTGCCTTTCGCGGCCTGAAGCGAGTCGTCGACGGCGGGGTCCGGGAACTGCGAAGCGCCGCATGCGCCGGCCGCGAGCAGACCCGCTACTGCGATGAGACTAAGTTTGTTGAACATTGTTGTCCTCTTTCCTTACATTATGTATTCGTGCGGACGGGTTGAGGAGTTACGTCGGGCGCTGCATTGAGTTTGGGCTGTACGGTTTGCTTCTTCGACTTCAGCTCCGCTAAGAGTTTCTCAACGCGATCCTGTTTCTCCATGGCGGCGAATTTCTCGTCGACACCGTCGCCGATAAGTAGCTCGGTTTTAGCTTGACCTAGGGCTAATTCGAGGTCGATCTTTTCTTTGGCGCGACCGAGTCCCTTGAGTTGGGTGATCTGGACATCGGCGGCGCGATTGGCGGCGCGGGCGCGGCGGGCTTGCGCTTTGAGCAACTCGGCCTGGGTGCGGGCTTCGGCGAGTTTGGCGTCGAGCTTCTGCAGCGTGGCTTTCAGAGTCTCGACCTGAACTCGCTGATCCTCGACCTGTTCGCTGAAGCTGGCGGCCATCTCGCGGCAGGGGAGCGCGCGCTCGATGGCCGCGCGCGCCAGGTCTTCGTCGCCTCGTTCGAGGCTCATCTCGGCCTTGCGCATCCAATCGGATTCGCGGGCGAGGTTTTCCTGTTTCTTGCGTTCGAGAAGATGATGATCGGCTACGGCAATCGCGACCTGCGTTTTGACTTGCAGGAGCTGATTTTCCATGTCGAGGATGACCTGATTCATCATCTTCAGCGGATCCTCCGCGCGATCGATCATGTCGTTCAGATTCGCGCGGAGCAGGGTTGCGACTCGTTCCAGAAGGGCCATCGTCAGTTCCTCTTTTTACACGTTCGCCTTGGTGGGTTTGGGCGGTTCGACAATGCCATTCTGGCTGCCGATCGTCTTGACTTTGCCAAGCAGCTCGCTCATCTGCATGCCGGAGAGAGTCTCGAATAAGGCCGGGATCTGGGCGGCCATCTGGGTGATATCACCGGTGATCTTGTGCATGCCGGCGGAGCTGCCATCGCCCGTGGAAACGATGGTGATCTTGTCGACATTCGACAAGGGCGAGGCAAGCGCGCGCACGATTTCCGGCATGCTGGTTAACAGTTTGTCGACCACCGCGGCCTGGTTCCATTCCTGATAGGCTTCGGCTTTGACGTTCATGGCTTTGGCTTCGGCCTCGCCCCTCTTGAAGGTGATTTCGGCTTCGGCTTCACCCTGAGCGCGCACGGCGAATGCGGCGCCTTCGGCTTCGGTGATGCGGCGCTGCTTCTCAGCCATGGCGATGGTTTCGATGCGGCGGCGCTCGACTTCGGCGGACTTGAGGACGGTGGCGATCAACTCGCGCTCACGGCGCTGAATTTCGGCGTCCTGGACCTTGATCTCCGACTCGCGCTCGATCTGGCGGATTTTGACCGCTTCGAGCGTGACCTGCTGCTGCATAATGTTGCCCTGAATCTCGTAGGCTTTATCGGCCTGGGCTTTCTGGCGATTGACAAGTTCGAGATACTCGGCGCGCTTGACTTCGAGATCGCGCTGGCTCTCGGCCTGCTTGGTGAGCGACACCGTTTCGGCGAGCACACGCTCCTGATCGGCCCCGGCCTTGGCTACGGCAGCGGCGCGCAACGCTTCAGCGCGTTTGATGGCGGTGTCGCGCTCGGCTTCGGCGGCGGCGATTTCGGCATCGCGGCGGATGCGGGCGATATCCGGGCGGCCCATGTTGGTGATGTAGTCGTTCTGATCGCGAACCTCTTTAATGGTGAACGAGACGACTTCGAGGCCCATCTTACTCATGTCGGCGGCGCAGGTGGAGCGCATGCGGTCGCCTACCATTTCGGGCTGCTTGACCAACTCTTCGACCGTAAGCTGGCCGATGATGCCGCGGAGATGGCCTTCCATCACGAGGCGGATCAGGGCCTGGCGTTCGGTGTCGGGCTTGGTGAGTAACTGCTCGGCCGCGGTCTGGATGCTTTCGGGGTCGGACTTGACTTTGATCTGGGCGACGGCTTCGACGGTTACGGCGACGCCCTGGCGGGTGTAGAGATCCTGTTTGGGCGCGACATCGAAGGACATCAGCTCGAGCGAGAGCTGGCGGGAGGTTTCGATCATCGGCATGATGAACGTGCCGCGGCCTTTGATGACGCGGGTGCCGCGCATACCGTAGACGATCAAGGCTTCGTGCGGGCCGGCTTTACGGAACATGCGGGCGAGAGTCATTCCGATCAGCAACATTCCGGCGATGATGATGAGACAGACTTTCAAAATCAACAACAGCATCATAATTGTTCCTCTTTCTGTTCACTGCTACTGCCTTCTTTTTGTTCACTACTTAGTGACTCGAACTCATCCCAACCGCGCACGTAAGCGATGCCGCTTTCGTAGCGTGTGACTACGACTTCCGTGCCGCTATCGATCGGGGCGCCGGTTTCCGAGCGAACCGGAACGCCGATTCTGCGGCCTTGCTGCGCGCAGATCATTTCACCGGTACCGCCGGGGCGCAGCGGGGAAACGATCTTGCCGAAGGAGCCGGTCATGTCGTAATCGAGCGGATCGAGCGGGCGATCGTTAGCCAGCAGGACATGCGACATGAACCAATACACGATGGCCGCGCCGATAAGTCCGAGCGGCACGGCGACCGCGACGACTACCAGGAACACCCATGGAGTCAGGCGATCGAGTAAGTAGCCCGATCCGCCAAACCACATAAGAAACGCGGCGATGGTGAATAAGTTGAACATAGACCCGCCGCGGGGTCCGCCGACGCCTTTAGCTAAGTGGCCGGAGTTCAGGTGCAGGTGCAAATGTAAGTGCGGCAGGTGCAGTCCACCGGCCAGCAGGGAGAGTACGCTTAGCACGAAACCGACCGCTAAGCACAGGACGAACACGTCAGGCGACGCCATTTCCGATCCTCCTTGATTCGGATTCCGAGGCCGCTTCCGGCTTCAGAACTTGTAACAACCGCTCGGCCAGCCCCGGATTTTCGAGGATGGCTTCAAGCAACAGCAGACAGCGGCGGGAATCGGAATGCTTAGCGAGCGCGAGCAAGGCGCCGCTAACCGCGGGATCCCGCCGGAACCGCTCCGCGCCTTCGACGAGC
>NZ_CAJCHS010000217.1 GCF_903970205.1 Nevskia soli
GCCGCCGTCCGCACCATTCCGGCGGGCCGGCAGCTGGTGGTCCGTAACAACGAGGCTATCGATTCCAAAACCGCCGCGCCCGGCCAAACGTACTCGGGAGTCATTTCGCGCGACGTTCACGATTCGACTGGCGCGATCGCCATTCCGCATGGATCACCGGCAACGCTCGTCGTTCGCTCCGTGCACGCGCAAGGTGAAGTGGAGGGCCGCTCCGAGCTTGCTCTCGACCTTGACGCGGTATCCGTCGCGGGCCGCCGCTATCGAGTCGAAACCAGCGAGGTCGTAGAGAAAGGAAAAGATGGTCTGGGAGCGAACAAGCGTACCGGCGCCTTTCTGGGCGGCGGCACTGCCCTTGGCGCTCTCCTCGGTGCGGTTGCCGGAGGCGGACGAGGCGCGGCCATCGGCGCTGTGTCCGGAGCGGCGGCCGGCGGCGTTACACAGGCGGTGACGCGCGGCCACGGGGTTCGCGTCCCGGCGGAAACATTGATGACCTTCCGCCTCGAAGCGCCCATCCGCATGCGTGAAATGCGCTGAGAGATGTTCCGGTCCGTCGCGCTGGTATTAGCCGTTCTTGTGGGCGATTCCTTCGGCCCCGTCCGCAACAGCAACGCGCTCTCTAACGCTTCACTCCCCAACCCACTCACGCTGCTGATCTGGAATATCGACCGCGGCACCGAGCTGCATGACATCGAACAGGGAATCCGCAAGCATCATCCCGACGTGTGCCTGCTGCAGGAGGTCGATCTCAACGCCAAACGATCCGAGGGAGTCGACGAGGCAAGCTCTCTCGCGCGCGACCTCAAAATGAACTTCGCGTACGGAACCGCGTGGCAGGAGCTCAAGCAGGGCTCCGATAAATCTCCCGCGTGGCAGGGACAGGCGAACCTGTCACGAATTCCGTTCAAGGATTCGCGCGTTCTTCGGTTCGAACACCAGACCGATTTCTGGGAACCCCACTGGTACCTCCCGGCGTGGGCCCCCCAGCGGCGGCACGGCGGCCGGATCGCGTTGGTCAGCGAGATCGGCACGGGACCCAACGCCCTGGTTTTCTATAACGTACACCTGGAGAGCCGAAGCCTTCCGAACCGCTTCGGCCAGTTACAGGAAGTGCTCGACGACGTGGATCGGTGGTATCCGCACGGGCCGGTGATCATCGGCGGCGATCTGAACACGATGACATCGATCGACGAGTTTGTCGACACGCTCGAAAAGCACAATTTTCACAGCTGCTTTGGTCCGCGTCATGAGCGAACGCACCGGGTGGTTGGCGATCTCGACTGGATTTTTGTGCGCGCTCCCGCGTTCTGCGAAGCCGCCGCGGTGGATCGCGACTCGCCCGGTTCCGATCACTACCTCGTGACGGCGAACATCACTGTACAAACCGCGCGTAAATAAGGACCTTTGCATGCAAGCTCGTTTTGTAAGGTCCCAAGCACCTCAATGCCGATTGCGCGGCTAAGAATTACGGATCTCCTTCGCCCTCACTGGAAAGCCCTGACTATCGGTTTCGTGGCCGTGGTGGGTGAAGGCGTGGCCGACCTGCTCGATCCCTGGCCGCTGAAGCTGGTGCTGGACAACGTGCTTCGGTCAAAGGAGGGCCACGGCTGGCTCAATCACTGGGTGCATGATTTGTCGGGCGGCGACCGCATGGGAATGCTCGAGATCGCAGCGGCCATGGTGCTGCTGATCGCGATCCTGGATGCGATCTGCTCGTTCGTCGACAAATCCGTTACCACCAGCGTGGGCCAATACGTCACGCACGATCTGCGTAAGCTGCTGTACTCGCGCATTCAGCGCCTCTCGCTCGCCTTTCACGACCAGCGCCGCACCGGCGACCTGATCAGCCGTATCACCAGTGACATCGATGCCATCCAGAACTTCATCGTGTCGGGGCTGCTGACCGCTTTAATTGACGTGATCACGCTGGTGGGGATGGTGATCGTGATGTTCTATATCAATTGGAGCTTCACCCTGATCGCGCTTTCCATCGCGCCGCCGTTGTTCGCCGTGGTCTACACGTACACCCGCAAAATCAAGAAGGCCTCCCGCGAGCTGCGCAAGAAGGAAGGCGAAGTGGTGTCGGTGATCGAAGAAGTTCTGGGTTCGATCCGCGTGGTGCGTGCCTTCGCTCGCGAAGATTATGAACAGCGCCGGTTGGAAGTCGAGAGCATGGAGAGCGTGGAGATGGCTCTCAAAGCACGCGCGCTAAAAGCTCGCCTCGCGCCCATTGTCGGGGTGATCGTCGCGTTCGGCACGGCGATGGTTCTATGGTTCGGAGGCCGGATGGTTCTCAGCGGGACGCTGTCCATCGGCTCACTGGTCGTATTCATCCTCTACCTGCGCAAGATGTATAAACCCATGCAGGAGCTCTCGAAGATGACGGATGCCTACTCGAAAGCGGCGGTCGGCTATGAGCGCATCTGCGAAGTACTGGAAGCCGAAGGGGAAGTACGCGACGCTCCGGATGCCCGGAAGGCGCCGCCGATCAAAGGCAAAATCGAGTTCGAGCACGTGTCTTTCGGCTATTCAGCGGAACGCGAGATTCTGCACGATGTCAGTCTGAAGATTGAACCGGGGCAGGTGGCCGCACTGGTAGGTCCGACGGGCGCCGGAAAGAGCACGATCATCAGCCTGATCCCTCGCTTCTACGATCCGACGGCGGGCGTGATCAAGATCGACGGAATCGATGTCAAGCGCTTCAAGCAGAAGTCGCTGCGGCATCAGATCAGTTTCGTGCTGCAGGAGACGGTGCTCTTCCATGGCCCGATCTGGCAGAACATCTCGTACGGTAAGCCCGAAGCGACCCGCAAAGACATCCTCTGGGCAGCGGAAATGGCCAACGCGCACGAGTTCATCGAGAAACTCGGAGACGGCTACGACACTATTGTCGGCGAGCGCGGAATCACGCTTTCCGGCGGTCAGCGGCAGCGCATCGCGATCGCCCGCGCCATCATCCGCAACAGCCCGATCCTGATCATGGACGAGCCCACATCAGGCCTGGACGCCAGTTCCGAACAATTGGTGTTTGAGGCTCTGGACCGAATGATGGCGGGCAAGACGAGCATCGTGATTGCGCATCGCCTGTCGACGATTCGCCGCGCGGACGTAATCTTTGTGGTGGATGACGGGCGGATTAAAGAACAAGGTACGCACGATCAACTGTGTAAGTCGGGCGGCCTTTACTCCGAGCTGTATGAGATTCAATTCCGGCAGAAAGAAGATATGCTGCCGGACGCAGTGACTAGTTAAAATTCGTGTTGTTCTGAAAACACCTGTCACGATACTTAGCCGCGACGGTAACGGAGCTGGTGCTCCGGAAAAAGAAGCTTCGAATGCTTTTGCCGCAAGAAAGCGGAGCGCCCAGGTTGTAACCGCTCCGTCACCGTCGCGGCTCAGTATGTGGTATTTGCAGCGACTCCCCAGGGTGGCCGCAGGCCATATGTGGTTCATCACTGTTCCTCCGCGGCTGATGGCCTTTGGTTTTTAAAGCCCGGCTAACTGTGCAATCCGTTCGCGCAACGCGGTCGAGTAGCCATCGATCTGCAGGTTGTCGTATCCCGCCGCCCGGAAAGCGTCGCGAACCTGGTCCGGCGACAGCTGCATCAGGACTTGACCTATCCAGCGTGCGTCCTGCCGCGGCACATGCTGGCCGATCCACTGGATGTGCATGCGAGTCACATATTCGGGCACGTTGAATATCACCTTCATCGCGGGCCGGCCGGGGTCGCCGAAATCCACGTAATCCGAACCGGTCTTGGTGATGAAGCGCGAATCGTCGAACGATTTCAGATTGCCTTTATCTACTTTATGGTTGCCGTTCAAACCGGTCGTCCCGAAACTGGCGCCCAGGTCGCGAACCTCATAGATCTTCACGGGGTGATCGGTAAACGCCGGCTTCGGTTCCACCAGCACGGCATTGTTCTTGTCTTCGCAATCCCAGTTGTTTACCAGCGCCATTACGGTCCGCAGACCATTCAACTCCTTCGTCCCCGTGAATGGGTTGTCTTTCCAACTCCACGTCTCAAGTTTGTCCTCGCCCTTAAGATAGCGTTTCATTCGGACGTTCGTAAACGATCCATCCGGACCGCGCTGGCCTTGGCCCCGCTTCAGATGATCCGGCAGCCCGTTGATCTGGATTTCAGGGAGAAAGTAGTCCTCATCCGCGTAATAACCGGCAGCCCATACGATGCGGGTGGCGACTGTCTCCGGCTGCGCTTCTGCGCCCAGCTTCACTTTCCACCTCACGCCGTCCTCATCGCGCACTACGATTTTTGGATTCGTGCCGTTCAGGTCTTCTTCTTCGAAGATGAACGTGCCGTGCGGCTGGTGTTCGTTACCGCCCGGACCCGCGAACAGATCGCGCGAACGAATGTCGGCCGGCTCGGTCCACAAGACCGGCGGGTAGCTTCCCGATTCCGCCGCAAGCTTCTCTTTCTTCCGCTCCTTATCCGCTTTGTCCGCAGCCGAAGCGAGCACCGACAACAGCAGAAGCGAGGTTCCTAAAGCAGTTAAGGACTTGGATAGAGTCATGATTGGTGTCCGTGTAGCTACACTTTGTGAAGCAAAACCAGTTCCACACCGAGCCGATGCTACGAACTTTACGAAGGCTTTACCGCCGGTTCGGCAATCGGACCTTCCGTTGCAACACGGAAAGCGTGCGGTTACTCGTTCAGCCCGGAGATGGCGTCCAACCCCTGGTCGACGCCATCGATCACGCCAAGAGTCACGTTGAGATCGCCATTTTCCGCTTCGATCGCCAGGAAATCGAATCGGCTCTCGTTCGCGCCATCGAACGCGGCGTCTCCGTTCACGCCTGCATCGCCTACAAAAACCGGGGCGGGGAAGGCAAATTGCGCGCGCTCGAAATGCGCTTGCTCGACAAAGGCGTTACGGTAGCCCGCACGGCGAACGATCTGGTGCGCTATCACGGCAAGTACATGATCGTCGATCGCAAAGAGCTTTTCCTGCTGGCGTTCAACTACACGTACCTTGACATGGAACATAGCCGAAGCTTCGGCATTATCACTAAGGACCAGGAGTTAGTGGATGAAGCACGGAAGCTGTTCGAAGCGGACTGCAAGCGCCAATCTTATGAGCCCGGGTTGTCGCGCTTCGTTGTGAGTCCACTCAATGCGCGCAAAGAACTCACCGATTTCATCGCGAAGACGGAGAAGCAACTTCTGATTTATGACCCAAAGTTAGGCGACCCCCGAATTTTGCGGCAGCTCGAAGAACTTTCCGCCAAGGGCGTGGATGTCCGCGCGATCGCCGAAGTTACCCGTACCTTGAAGTTTGAGAGCCGGGAACTCGGTCCCATGCGACTGCATACGCGGTCGATGATCCGCGACGGAGAACACGTATTCGTCGGCAGCCAGAGCCTTCGCGCTTCCGAACTGGAGACCCGGCGCGAAGTTGGAATCATCTTCAAAGACGCGAAGATCGCCTCCCGGATTATGGAAACGTTCGAGGACGACTGGAAGCAATCGGTTCCGGGCGAGGCGCCTCGTGAACGTAAGCCCCCGGCCGTTAAGGCCGCGCGTAAAGTGGCCAAGGCCGTCGTCAAGAACCTTCCGGCCGTCGCCCCGGTGCTCGAATTAGTCGTAAAGAACGTCATCGGCGAAGAGGCAGCGGTTCAGGTAGATACCAGCGCATTAGAAGAAACCGTGATTGCCGCCGTCAAATCCGCCGTCGAAGAGTCCGTCCGCGGCGCCGTGCAGGAAGTAGTCGACCAAAACGGCGCCGCCAGTTGAGAATCCCCATGCGGGCCGCCTTACTCCTGCTTCTAATACTTACTTTGGCGCTTGGTGCGGACGTTCGGGTGGACCCGGATGCTCAATTCGTTGCCGATTTCGATGCCCGCGTTGCAGACTACATGAAATTGCATAAGTCGGCTGAATCGCATTTCCCGATGCACCCGACCGATTCGCCGTCGGCCATCGCGAAAGAGCAGCTTGCGTTCGCCGCCGAGATTCGAACCGCCCGCGCCAATGCGAAGCAAGGCGATCTATTCACGCCTCCGATTGCCGCTGAATTCCGCCGTCTGATCTCAATTGCGATGCAAGGTCCGCGCGCCGCCCGCGTGCGTAAGAGCCTGAAGAGTGCCGAGCCGGTTACCATCCCCCTGGATGTGAACCAAGCGTATCCGTCATCGGTACCGCTGCAATCCACGCCGGCGAGCTTACTCTTGAATCTGCCCCACTTACCCAAAGGTTTGGATTACAGAATCGTGGGGCGCCGCTTAGTTCTCCGCGACGTGAATGCAAACTTGATTATCGATATCATTCCGGACGCCCTCCCGCTATCATGAAAAGTCTAGCTTCGTTTGCGCTGCTCCTTTGGAGCGCGCTCCCTACTTACCCGCAAGCGATCGATCTAAAGCTTCCGCTTCAGGACAAATCGGTTCGGTTCGCGGTGATCGGAGATAGCGGAACCGGCTTGGATCCGCAATATGACGTGGCTAAGTTGATGGCGCGGTACCATCAAAAGTTCCCGTTCGACTTCGTGATCATGTTAGGAGATAACATCTATGGGGGCCACAGCGCATCCGATCTGAAAAAGAAGTTCGAAGATCCCTACCAACCGCTCCTGCAAGCAGGTGTGAAGTTCTATGCATCCCTGGGTAATCATGACGATCCCGCGACCGAGATGAGTTACAAGCCGTTCAACATGAATGGCAAGCGATATTACGACTTCAGGTCCGGCAATGCGCATTTCTTCGCTCTCGACAGCGATTACATGGACCCGGATCAGCTTACCTGGCTGCAGCAGAACTTATCGGCCGACGATTCCAGTTGGAAATTGGTTTTCTTTCATCACCCGCTGTACGACGACGCCAAGTTCCACGGCGCCGACCCGGATTTGCGCTCTGAGTTGGAACCGATATTTATCAAAGCGGGCGTGAATGTGGTGCTAAGCGGGCATGAACACGTTTATGAGCGCATCAAGCCGCAGCACGGTATTTACTATTTCGTTCTTGGTAATTCCGGTCAACTGCGCGCGCATGACCTGAATCCATCGGACCAAATGGCGAAGGGTTTCGACACGGATCGCGATTTCATGCTGGTTGAGATCGCGGGCGATCAATTGTACTTTCAAACCATATCCCGCACGGGCGAAACCGTAGATTCGGATGTTCTCAAGAAGCAGTCCAAGACCGCTCCATAGGACAGTTATCCTTGAAACAACATGGCTGATATTGTCGTCGTCGACTCTGAAGAAACCGTTCGCTCCGTGGTGGAACGGATTCTCCGCCGCGCGGGCCATTCCGTTCGCGCCACGGGCGATTTCAATGAAGCGTTGCAGATTCTCCGGCAATCGAGAGCGGACCTCGTACTGACAAACGTGTTCCTGCGCGGTATCGCCGGACACGATGCGATGCTTCGCTTGAAAACTGATTTTCCCGGCATTCCGGTGCTGATGATGTCTGGAGTGCCCGACTCAAGTGTCATCAGAGAATGGGTCGAACAGGCGCAATTCGACATTTTCCCTAAGCCGTTCATGCCCGATTCCTTGATTCATAAGATCGAGGAAGTGCTTAAGACGGCACGCTGAGCCGCGTAAGCAATCGACTTTCTTTTTGTTGTCTGGCTTTGCGGTCTGGAGCCGGCGACAGGAATCGAACCTGCGACCCTCTGATTACAAATCAGATGCTCTACCTACTGAGCTACACCGGCGATCCGCGATCGGGCTGCTGGCAAACCGCCAACTTCCCGCTGATGTAATCCTAACACTCGGTTCTGAAGCGCAAGCACTCGCAAGGTTTGAAGAACGTTAGTTTGATGCGCCATCGAGCAAACCCCTGTCGCTAAGGCAAAAGTCCTATGAATACCTTGACGAACAGTGTGATTTACGCTACAAAAGGAAGATTGCATCTGCTCTACGCCCCGTTCGACCAGTGAGCGAATGCGATTCAACGCCAACTGTTCGGAGCATTCAACAACAATGTGGATTTCGCGAACTTTGATGATGTTGGCGTTAGTGGGCGTGTGTGCCAACGCGCAAGTCCCAACGCCGCCCGGTCAGCCGACCAGCGGGCCCGGAGGTAGCACCTACGCCTACCCGTCGGTCCAGTCCTTCGGCCCGTTCTATGTCAATCCCGCGGCCCCGGAGCCGTACACGTCCTTTTATATTTTCGAGCCGGGCGGCGGATCCGCTCCGGCGACACTTCCCGTTGTCTTGTTTCTGCACGGATATCTGATTGCGGCGGAAGGCACTTACGGAGACAGCCCCGGAAACTATATCTATTGGATCGATCACCTGGTTCGCAACGGCTTCACCGTTGTTTTTCCGACCTACGATGCCACGTTGCAACCGGTTCAATATGCCGGTAGCATCATCAACGCGTGGCAAGCCGCACTAACGCTTATCGAATCCGGAACCGTAACCGGTCTTATCCAACCCGCTTCGGACGCTCTCGGGATTCAAACCTTATTCACCGGACATTCCATGGGCGCGGTTAATTCGTTCGCGGTCGCTCAGCAATTAACCATAGCCCCTATCGCGGGCGTACCGGTCCCAAGAGCAATTGCGGGATTTCAGCCGGGTCTTGGCAGCACCGGCGAATTATCTACCAACTATTCTCAGATTAGCCCCGCTGTCTCTGTCGTTATCGTGGATGGGGACGATAATGCTGTCGATATACCGACGGCTCAAGCAATCTGGAATTCAGTTGTAGCTGTAGTCCCTGGTTCGAACCGCGATTTTCTCGAGGTGATTTCCGATTCCCATGGCTCGCCTGCCCAGTTAGGTAATCATTGGTATCCGGATACAAATGGGCTGAATGACGACGATAGCGGTGTTGACGATCGAGATTACAACATCACCTGGAAGTTAAGCGTTGGTTTGTTCAACTGCGTCTTGTACGGCACGGATTGTTCGTATGGTCTGGGGCATGGTTCAGCCAATCAAATCAACATGGGTAACTGGAGCGATGGTGTTCCGGTACTGACGCTCAGTCTTCAAGGCGGCGGCTCGCCTTCGATAACGTCACTTACATCCAATGCCAACCCCGCCACGACCGGCTCGCCGGTAGTTCTGACCGCAACCGTAACGGCCGCGGCAGGATCGGCGCAACCGACCGGAACGATTGTCTTCATGAACGGGAGTAGCCTTCTGGGTTCGGCGTCCCTCGCCGGTGGAAGCGCATCATTGACGGTGTCCACGCTGCCGCTGGGTTCGCAGTCGCTCTCAGCCGCTTATAGCGGAGACATCAATTTCCAGCCCAGCAACGGCGCGCTGGCGGAGGTAATCAATTCTCCTACTTCGGCAACAGCGCTGGCCTCGAGCTCCAATCCGTCGACTTACAATCAGGCGATTACGTTCACCGCACAGGTGAGTCCCGCGAACGCTACCGGAACGGTCGCGTTTGCCGATGGAGCGAACCTGTTGGGCTCGGTCCCTCTTACCTCCGGCACCGCTGTCTTCACTACAGCGGCTCTAGCAGTAACCACTCACTCCATAACAGCGACTTATAGCGGAAACGCAACTTACCCGTCGAGTTCCGCAAGTTTATCGCAAGTAGTCGCTCAGGATGGGACCACGCTTTCTTTAACGTCCAGCGCGAATCCGGGGGCGATCAACCAGCAAGTGACGGTCGTGGCCACTCTCAACGGTCAGGATGCCGCTTCGGCCACTGGAACGGTGAGCTTCGCGCAAAACGGATTGTCCTTAGGTTCGCCCGTTTCGATCGTCGCCGGCCAGGCTTCGATTGCAATCACCTTAAGCAACTCAGGTTCGTCCACGATTAGTGCCGTCTATTCCGGCGATGCCAACAATCAGGCGAGTAATGCATCCATCCTTCAAACCGTCGGTTCCACGTCGCCGCTGGTCTTGACGACGCTTCACAGCTTCGCTGGATCTGATGGCAGCAATCCTTCAAGCCGCTTGGTGTTAGGCTCCGGAGGCAATTTCTTCGGGACCACGCAGGCCGGAGGCGCGAACTCCCTGGGCACAGTCTTCGAGGTAACTCCCACGGGAGCTTTAACGACCCTTCATAGCTTCGCGGGAACCGATGGTTCAAACCCTGGCCCCTTGATTTCAGGAGGCGATGGGAATTTCTACGGAACGACTGCGAGCGGCGGCACTAACAACAGCGGTACCGTGTTTCAGATCACTCCGTCGGGCGTTGTGACTACTCTCCACAGCTTCTCAGGGCAGGACGGTTCGTCTCCGAACGCTGCCTTAGTCCTGGGTCCCGATGGTAACTTCTACGGAACTACGGCAAGCGGCGGGGCTAACGGCTCCTATGGGACTATCTTCAAGATCAGTTCCACGGGAACGTTCAATCAGCTTCATAGTTTCAGTGGAGCGGACGGTTCCGGTCCGGCCGCGGCGCTGGTACTGGGAAGTAACGGGAACTTCTATGGTTCAACTGTTTCCGGCGGCGCAAATAACGCGGGGTCCATCTTTACTGTCACGTCCGCCGGGGCGCTTACGACGCTATATAGTTTCTCCGGGCCCGACGGATCGGCTCCCCGCGCTCCACTGACGTTGAACACCGACGGCAATTTCTACGGGACAACGAGCAGCGGCGGCGCTAACCCGCAGTACGGAACGGTCTTCAAGATCACCCCTGGAGGCGTGCTCACGACGATTCATAACTTCGCGGGAACGGATGGATCAGCCGCCGAAGCTGTCTTGCTTCTCGGGACCGACGGCAACTTCTACAGCAGCACCATAAGCGGCGGGAGCGGCGCGCAATACGGAATCCTATTCTCAATCACGCCTGCCGGAACCATTACCACGCTTTATAGCTTTTCGGGGCCCGATGGCAGTAATCCCGGGGGTGGGCTCACGTTAGGCACGGATGGTAATTTCTATGCGACCACGGGGGCCGGAGCGGCAAACGGCCTTGGATCGATCTTCCGTTTGACGGTAACGCCGGCCTTCTCGATGACTTCCGTCAACTCGAGTGCAAGTCCGTCTTCTTACGGCGCTGCATTGACGTTCACCGCCGCGGTGAATCCGTTTTCAGGAACGGGCTCGCCCACCGGCTCCGTGACGTTTGCGGATTCCGGGAATCCACTAGGCACAGTCGGCATCACGGGGGGAACTGCCGCGTTCACGATATCCACCTTGTCTCCCGGGCAGCATTCCATTTCGGCTTCCTACGGAGGGGACTCGAACTTCAAGCCTAGCAGCGTAACCTTCGCGCAGCCTATAAGTCAGCTCGTAGGCGCCGCTTCGGTTTCCTCCAGTCTCAACCCGTCGGTTTACGGGCAATCGGTGACTCTTACCGGTACCATTACTCCACCGCAGGGGGCGCCGGTTCCGACTGGGACCGTCACATTCACAAACGGCGCGGCACAGCTCGGTACGGTTACTATGGCCGGTGGTTCAGCCTCCGTTACGACGGCCGGGTTGGGGGGCGGTACACAATCGATATCCGTCTCGTACAGCGGGGACTCAAACTATTCGCCGGGAACGGCCAGCCTTTCGCAGATTGTAAATACTGCCCCCACCACGGCCAGCCTTGTTTCCAGCGTCAACCCGTCGGCCTTTGGGCAGATGGTAACTTTGACCGCCGGTGTAGCTCCTGTTTCCGCATCCGGAACACCAACCGGAACGATAACTTTTATGGACGGCGGTACGACTCTCGGCGCGGTTTCTTTGACCGCTGGATCCGCTTCGTTCGCGACCTCTGCATTAGTTTCCGGTACGCATTCGCTCACGGCGGCTTATAGCGGCGACGGAAACTTCCAGCCGTCTATCGGGACGCTTTCACAGGTCGTGAGCGCATCCACAACGACTACGATTCTGACGTCAAGTCAAAATCCGTCAAGCTACAACCAGGCGGTAACGTTCACTGCTACGGTGACTTCGCCGCCGGGCTCGGGAACTCCCACCGGAACCGTTATCTTCACAAGAAGCATCTCCACCCTGGGCACCGTCACGTTGACGGGCGGCACGGCCTCGATCACCACCGCCGCCCTGCCACCCGGAACCCAAACCATTTCCGCCAAGTATGGCGGCTCCGCATCGTTCCAGATAAGTTCCGTGAACTTCTCGCAACAGGTAAATACCGCTGCTACGACAATCGGTCTCGCTTCGAGCTTGAACCCCGCTACGATCGGATCCCAGATCACCTTTACGGCAACTCTCACCGGACAGTACGGCGGGAGCCCAACGGGCACGATCACCTTCTTCGAAAACGGTACTCCCATCGGATCCGCAGTGACCGTTTCAGCGCGGCAGGCATCTACGGTCACGACCTTTTCGGCGGCGGCCACTTATGCGATTACCGCCGTTTACTCGGGTGACTCGAACTTTTCCGGCGCGACGTCTTCCCCTTTGAGCGAGAAGGTCAAGCTATACACGAGTAAGACGACCGTCGCATCCTCCGGCTCACCTTCGCTAGCGGGCGTCCCGGTCACGTTCACGGCAACCGTGACAGCTTCTCCGAACACTGTACCCAATGGGGAGCAAGTCACGTTCTACAACGGTTCAACGTCTCTCGGAGCGGGAACAACTCTCAACGGAGTTGCAACACTAACAACTTCGGCGTTGCCCCGGGGGGGACACGCGATCACCGCAACTTATGCGGGAGACAATACGTTGCAACCAAGTACTTCCAGCGCGCTCGATCAGGTTGTCGATCCGAATCCCACGACCACAACGTTGAGTTCGAGTTTAAATCCATCGGTTTATCCGCAATCGGTTACGTTCTCAGTAGCCGTGACCTCGGCCGGGCCGACTCCAACGGGGACAGTGGTTTTTAAGAACGGAACAACCGCAATTGGAACCGCCTCGCTGTCCGGCGGCGTGGCGGCCTTCTCGACTTCCGGTTTACCGGCTGGAACCGACTCGATCACCGCGGAGTATGAAGGCGATTCGTTCTCCGCCGAAAGCGTCTCAACAGCCTTGGCGCAAGTCGTCAAACCTGGGCCGACCAGTACAGCGCTTGCCTCGTCATTGAACCCGTCCATGCCGGGCGCCGCTGTCACTTTCACCGCTACAGTGGCGGCGAAAGGCGTAACTCCAGCGGGGACGGTTACATTCGCGTATGGCTCGACGACGCTGGGGACAGTTACATTGGCGGGGGGTAAGGCTTCCCTCTCGACGTCAACGTTGCCCGCGGGCACGGATACCATAACAGCGACCTTCAACCCCGGTGCAAACTTCGCCGGGAGTTCCGCGTCATTATCTGAAAACGTAAATTAACCGCGTGTAAAGAGCGTGTCCTACGCTTCTTCTATTCCTATCACCTCTAACCAGCTCAAATGGTTTTTCTGCTCCGCGTGTTTTCAGCTTTAAGCTCTTGCTGAGAATTCCGAAGCGTCAAACAGTATTACATTTACTTTATTAAATTTGTCGGGGCTTGAGAAAAATTTACTAATTGCGGGGTAGATATCCACGATAATTAAAATTGAGAAAAGATTTAGCGCGATTTCACTTGACGGAATATTGATGATTCGCGATAACGGATCCATTGCATTCTAACGATTAGCGTTTAAGAGAGCGTGCGTCGCATCGAACCGAACGTCAAATCGGGCGTTGTGGGGGACTGTGGCGCTTTATCGAAACGGATCTGAAGTTTTCGTTGCGCCAGTGCGAAGAGTACGCTCAACTCCTGCTTTATTGGTGGAGCAGCGCACTATATCAATCAAATCGCGTACCGAATTATCGTCGATATTTCGGAGATCGCATCGAAACCGGATGGTTTCGATCACCGAGGCCTCTATTGTTTTTTCGCGATTACCTGGCAAATTATCAAACGCCAGGAACCAATCACTCTCGAAAAGCTTCGGATTCGATTCCCTGGCTACTCTTCCCCGTCCTCTTTTTGATAGGCAAGGCGGCAACGCCTCAGACCGTAACGACGGTATATAGTTTCGCGGGCCCTGACGGCTCCACGCCTAATGCCGGCCTGACAATGGGCGCGGACAATAACCTCTACGGTACAACCTTCAGTGGCGGGGCTGTTAACCAGTCCGGCACAATTTTTGAAATCACTAACGCGGGAGCTCTTACCTCAATTTATAGTTTCTCCGGACCTGACGGCTCCAGCCCCCATGGCGCCTTAGCGCTCGGCAGTGATGGGAATTTCTACGGATCGACATACAGCGGCGGCGCCAATAACCTGGGCACCGTTTTCAAGATCACTCCGGCCGGGATTCTCACGACTCTTCACAGTTTCATCGGGACGGACGGCGCCTATCCCCTTGCTGGACTCACGGCAGGTGCGAACGGCGATTTCTACGGTTCGACCGTGGGGGGCGGCGCGAGCGGAAACGGAACGATTTTCACGATCGACTCCGGCGGCACACTAACCACGATTTACAACTTCTCAGGGGTGGACGGATCGGCCCCTTATGCTGCGCTGACGCCGGGCAGCGACGGCAACTTCTACGGCGCTACGGAAAGCGGGGGAGCTAATAGCTATTACGGAACGCTATTCCGGATTACTCCCGCCGGAGCCTTGACTACGATTTATAGCTTCGCCTTCACCGACGGTTCAAGTCCCTATGCTTCATTGACGGCGGCGAACGGGCTGTTCTACGGCACGGCTTCCAACGGAGGCGCTGATACGCAATACGGAACGGTCTTCAGCGTAACTTCCACCGGTGCGCTTACTTCTTTGCACAATTTTTCCGGCCCGGACGGGTCTGTTCCTGGTGCGGCGCTGACCGTAAACAGTAATGGAATCTTTTACGGGACGAGCATTGGCGGCGGGGCAAATTACCAGTACGGAACCGTATTTCAACTGACTCCCGGCGGAACGCTAACTACACTTCACAGCTTTCATGGAACCGATGGCGCGAACCCCACGGGCTCTCTGTCGTTCGGGAGTGACGGCAACTTATATGGAACTACCAGCGGCGGAGGACTGAACGGCTACGGTACTGTCTTCCGCCTCCCGACGTGTTCATCATGCACAGCCACGTCACTCATCTCAAGCGCAAATCCTTCCATCGACGGAACCGCGGTGACCCTGACGGCCGAGGTAACCGCGGTTGCAGGGGGCGGAACGCCAAACGGGACCGTAGTTTTCAAGGACGGAAGCTCCAGGCTCGGGTCGGCTACGCTTGCGGGCGGCACCGCCTCGGTTACTTCGAGCGCGTTCACTCAAGGCGCTCAAACAGTCTCGGCCACATACCTCGGGAACAAATCGTTTCAACCAAGCTCGGGAACTTTGACTCAGCAGGTGAACTCCAGCGAGGACGCGATTCGAGCGGCTTCAAGTCTCCACGAACACGACCGCGATGGGCAAGCGAACGCGACAAGCGAAAGATAGAAATCGGTAACCCATGGATAGTCGTAACCAGCAACAACCAGCAAAGTTTAATAGCGCCAGGCTCAACAGGCGCGAGTTCCTGACCGCTCTCGGCGTGGCGGCGGGCGGTATGCTTGCTGCCGAATCGGGTCTTGCCAAGAATCAATTCCCCCAATACCAGGATTCCTTCGGCAATGTCGCTCCCGCGGCGGGCGACGCAATCAACGTGGGAGTTTATCCTCCGCCCATCTCCGAAGCAGCGACTGGGCCGGCTAAGGTCACGCCTGGTTATGCCCAACCCAACATCCTGATGATTATGGTTGACCAGCTAAGGTCGCCACGCTGGCTGCCGCCCGGCGGTCAAGCGGCGATCGATCAGTTACTGCCGAATATCGCTTTCCTTCGCGAGCACTCATTCAATTTCCCGAACTATTTTGTCGCGGCGACGGACTGCACGCCCAGCCGCGCCACCATTCTCACCGGGTTGTACTCCCAACAGACGTTCATGTTCAAAACTCAGACCTCAAACGCTGAGCCTACTCTGCAACCGGGGTTTCCGACGTTCGGGACGGCGCTCGCGCAACAAGCGAACTATACAACCTGCTGGATCGGTAAATGGCACCTATCGGATTACTATCCGAAGGGTGTGACGCCGGGAGCAAGCGGACCGGGGGTTTACGGGTTCTCGGCCGGCGGTCTTAATCTACCGCCGAATTCCTCCCTTGCTTCCCCCTCGGGCGTCTCGAATGAGGGTACCGTCGGATATAACAACGCACCCTACGGTAGCGGCACCCTAACTCCGCCCGTAACCGTACCTTCGATTGAAGCGCCAACGATCAAGCTGCTCAGCGACGGAGCGATCGCGAACTGGTTTATCGACCAATGGCTGCCGGCGGCACCCCTTTCCAACCCGTGGTTTGCGGCGGTGAGCTTTGTGAATCCCCATGACATTTGCAATTTTCCATCCTCGTTCGGACTGGCCGGCACAACGAATTTCGGGTCAGCATCCACGACGCCGACAACGGGTTTCGAGCCTCCCCCGACGCCCGGCTACCCCTATGTCCAGTCGCAACCTGATGACTTTATCCCGCCCCTAAACTCGTCTCTTTATCTCCCCAACGTGAAACTGCCGACGCAGTGGAATATCGGCGACAACCCCATGACTCAACCTTATGGGGTGAGCTCCGCCAACGGTTGGGGAAAGCCCGGTCTCCAGGCGTATTTCGAATCCCAAACGAATTACACGAATGGAACGATTCAAAATGTCAACGGCTGGCTAACATTTCTGAACTATTACTTCTGGATGCAATCGTGCGCCGATTATCAAATTGGCCGCGTGCTGGAGAGTCTAGGGGCTTCGAAGTTCGCTTCGAATACTGTCATTGTCTTTACCTCGGATCACGGCGACTACGGCGGCTCCCACAGTATGCATATGAAAGGAGGCGGTCTGTACGACGAGAGTATTAATGTTCCGCTGTATATCAGCTTTCCACAGATGCGGCCGCCGTTCGCGCCGGCAAGCACCGCCAGAACTCGTACGTTCGTCTGTTCGAGCGTGGACATCTTTCCGTTTCTGTATACCCTCGCGTTAGGCAATTCCAGCTGGAGGAATAATTCCGCCGACCCTTACACATACCTCAGCGGGCGCGAGGCAATTTTAGATGCGATCCTGAGCTCGTCGCCGGCCCAGCGGCGCGTCTCTACATTTCCCAATCAAAACGGGCCCGGTAGTCAGCCCTACGTCTTGCACACCACGGACGAATACCCTTCGCCGACTATTCCCGGAACGCAAACTCCGCAGCCCGGTCACGCAATCGCTTACCGTACCGTCGATACTACCGTGCAAACGAATGTCGGGGGAGTTACTTTCTATGGTGGAGCGAAGCTGGGGATTTACAGCTATTGGCCTTGCACCACTACCACCCCGGACACCACCAAACCTCAACAATACGAGTTTTACAACTACAGTCAAGGGAACATTGGTGAAACCGGCAACAGCGCTCTGGTAAGCGCGACTCAGCTGGATGTTCTCCCGTCCCAATACCTGACGGCGTATACCACATTGGCGCCGGATGAGCTGTATGTACAGTTCCCGCAATTCGCCGGCGCCGCGCAGGCGGCCGAAGCCGCGTATCTGGCTTACCTCGGCACGAGTTGTTGAGCCGTCGAGGGACCTAACCCTCATGCCGGCCGGCGTAAAGCGGCTGTAATCATCGCGGTCTTGAGCCTTCCAGGCAATAAAGCGCGCAGGGTGAAACGTTTGGCCCCTCACCGGACGTCAACCCTAATCATGCGAACTTCGACTTTGGCGGCCGTGCCCGCGGCATTCGCTTTGTGTGCGCTTGGTCTGAGTGCCGCCGACGTATGGAATAAAGATTACAAGGAATGGACGGATGACGACGTGCAGCGGGTCCTTACCAACTCCCCTTGGGCAAAGAAAACGACGGCCACGCTGCAATCGCAAGGTAACGGAAACGGTTCTCAAGGGAGCGGCGGTTATCCGGGCGGCGGCGGCATGGGCCGAGGCGGGGGAGGTATGGGCGGGATGGGTGGCATGGGCGGCGGCTTCCCCGGGATGGGCGGCGGGATGGGCGGCGGAAGGCGGCGCGGTCAGACCCCGACGGCCGAGAAGGAGAACGTGATCGTCAGGTGGGACAGCGCCTTGCCGGTGAAGGAGGCGCTACTCAAACAGCAATACGGTTCCAAGCTGCCCGATCCGAAAGATCCCGGTTACACGCTGGACAAGCCCGAGAAGGACTACGTGATCTCTGTGTCGGGTTTGCGAATGTCCTCGCGCCGGGATTTGAGCGACGACGATTCCGACGATTCGCGTCAGAGTAGCACGGACAAAATGCGCAGTACTCTCTTAGCGTCGACACAGTTGATGCCGAAGGGTAAGTCGGCGATCGATCCGGACGATGTCAAGGTGACGCAACAGAGCGATGGCAGTGCGACCGCGCAGTTTTTCTTTCCGCGCAGTCCGGGAATCGATCTGGATGACAAAGAAGTTACCTTTCTTACCCAGACCGGCCGCATGAAGATAGAGACCAAGTTCAAGCTCAAAGAGATGGTTTCCGACGGGAAGCTGGCGCTTAACTGAGTTTCCGCGCCAGCTAACTTGAGCTGATCGACTTAGTTTCTTGAACGTCTGATGCCGTGGTGCGCCGCCGCACGGCCCGAGCGAGCATGCTCCGCCGCCGGAGTATGCTGTGTTTCCGGGTGACCGGCAGTCGCATGAGGTGACGCGGTATGACTGGTGCGAGCGTGCTCCGCGCTCTTGTCCTGTGAGCGAGCATGCTCGGTCGTCCGTCGATGCGCGGGGCCCGCATGACTTGAACCGGCGGCAGCCGCGTGAGCCGAGGTCTGAGCCGTCCCGGCAACGCTCGCAACCGCATCGTTACCTTGTTGACTCCCGCCTGCCGCCGCTGCGGCAGCCATCGCGGGCGTGTTCAATTGCTCAGCCATCCAAAACTGCAGCTCGGCCAGATCGGCGCCCTGCAAGTACCCCGACTGCCACTGATCCGTGTCCACTAAGCCATGCCACACCGAGGGGTCTTTCTCATGCTGGGTGACGTAGGTATTCCAACGGTATGTGTTGTAGATCGCGATGATGTTTAGCGCATAGGCCGCGGCCAGCGGAGCGGCTGCGGGACCTTCCAGGATCACCAGGTTATCGTCGTTCTTCGCGCTGGCTTTAAGACCCAAGTTATGCGATCCAGTCATCACCACGGGTTTCGCCCCGAAGGGGTCGAGCACGATTACTTTACTGTGAACCATAACCATGGTTGCCCGCAGCGGGTCACTGTTGAAGTCGTGGAACTTAGTCCTGATGTTGGCCGGAGTCATCGCATCCGTACTTACCGGCTGCGGCTCGGTTTTCAGATCGCCGCTATACAGATTGGCCGGAGGCCGGTTGATCAGCTGACCGACGAGGCCTTTGATTTCCTGGTTCACCACGCCTTTGATATAAAGGCTTCGGTTGTAGTTGACGCCCTTCGGGTCATGCCGCTGAATAATGTCCTGCAGCAGCGTCTCTTTTTCCGGGTCTTCCTGATAAGTCCCGGGATTGAAGAACAGGAACAGAATGCCGTCTTCCGCGTGCGCAATCAAATTCCGCGCGTAGTCCAGATCCGGCTCTTTGTTCGTCGGCGCGAACCACGTGGTTACCTGTGAATCATCTACCTTGAACTGGCGCAACTGTGAGTTAGCGGCCTCCAGCGCCGGCGGGAATGCGTTGCCCGCGGCGATCAGCCGGTTCCACTCATCGAGGAACGCCTGGGCGACGTTCGAGTCGCTGATCACCAGGCCATTGTTGGCCTGACCGCACAGGCCGCTCCAGGTCCAGTTCGTGCTGCCCGTGATCACCTTTTGCGGTTTACCGGCCGCATCGCAAATAACCGCGAACTTATTGTGCGCGAAGTGCCCCGCCGACACCATTCGATCATGAAGGTCCACGATGTCCTTCAGTTCCGCGCGCGCCGCGGCGTTTTCATCCGGTTCCTTCTGATTGAATGCCCCATTGGCCAGAATCAGGTGCATTGACTTACCCAGAGCCTTGATCCCCGCAATCAACTCAGGATCGTTCAACTCATAGAGCGCGGCGTAAACCTGGCCGCCTTTCGCATCCGTCAAATGCTGGATTAGTTGCTGCTTCAACAACCCGCCCAGCGCGTCACGCAGCGGATCTCCGGGCTTTTGCAAGAGCTGTTTCAAGGCAGTCTGCTGATTGGTCTGCGGCGCTTCTTTCGCCAGCGCGCGCGATACCCATTGTGCGGCGACGACGCCTTTATTAAAGTAGGCCGAGATATTTTCGCTGCACTGGCCGGTTACCTGCATTGGCGCCGTCCAGGTGCTTTGTTGAGCGGTCGCGAGTTGTAACTGGGCCGCCGTTCCAATAACCGGGATCACCTGGTAAGACACGGTGTCTCCGGGCTTGACGCCGTAATCCCACCACATATATTTCTGTAGCGGCCATTGCCACTCTTTTCCTTCCGCCGGCTCGGGGTCGCCGTCCTTAAATCCCACAAAACTATGAAGGTAATTCTGCTGGTCTCCGCACTTTCGGGAGATGGCAAATCCGCGGCAATTCGGAATCGGCTGATTACCCTCGGGCAGCCACACAATCGCGGTGTGATCGCCATTATCGTAAACGCGTACGTCGATGGACATAAATGTCCTCCTTACTCACTTAAGCGACGCGTTGGAAAAAAAGGGGCCAAGTCTTTGCGAATTTTTGGCGAATTATCCTCCGGGCAGCCGTTTCAGACGCAGTGCGATCCCGTTCCGAAACGGCGGAGATCTTAGTCGCCGGCCGCCGGAAACGTAACCCATTTTCTGAACATCCCCCGTTTTCGGATTCAACCAGGAACCTTCATACTCACCCGGCGGCAGGGACAAAACTACTTCCGCAGGTCCATCGCCGTCGAAGTAGATTGCATAGTCATGCCCTGGATCAGACAAGGCGTGTATCTTTGTCCTCCCGGCATGCGTTACTGTCTGGGTATCCGGCCGGAGTTGACTTAGGGGCAGGCTTTCCAGAAACTCCCGCAGGATGTGTAACTGCCGCCTAAGTGCGGCGCTGCCTCCCCCCGGACCATTGGGCGCATCGTCCGACCCGTCTTCATGTCCGGGCGAAAACGAATAATCCAGCGCATCGAACGTGCTCCCGCCGGATAACATGAAATTCCAAGCCTGACGCCGGTAGCTTTCGTCGTCGCGCCCCAGGAACCCCGTTTCGTCATAGCCGATCGCCTTACCCAGACCGTAGTTCCAGGTAGCTGCCTCAGGGTAAGCATAATGGAAATTGACCAGGCTGACTCCCGGAACCAACGCCTCAACCGGCAGCCGGAAATTGCAATAATTCTGAGCGATCAGATGCTTCTTCGGGAGTCCGCTTTCTTCGGAAACGATCCACTTAGCAACCTGCGCCTGCCAGGCGGTTGAGAGCGCGTCCGCGACATCCACCGAATTCGGATATACGTTCCTTCCCGGCGCGGCCAGATACGGATTGACAACGTCCGCCAGTTCTCCCCGATCCGACCATGGCTCATTCTGAATTTCGAACAGTACATTGTCGAATGCATTCGCCTCGCGAACCAACTTGCGCACATAGCTTTCCTGAAAGCGCAGTATGTTGCCGTTCTCCAGCGTTTCAAGCTTTCTCCAATCGATCGCGTCGGCGCCGTTGACGTTGTTCGCCGGATGAAACGGGCTCATGGCCCACTGCGGTTCACCGTATTGCGAGGAAAACAAAGTAACCTCCACCACAATGCCGCGCCGGTCTGCTTCGGCCAGAAAATCGCGGTACCGTGCGAAGTACTCGGGATTCCATTGCTCCAGGTCGAACTTACTCCCGCCTCCTGCATATCCCGCTTTGCCGCTCTTGGGCGTGTTGCTCCGGGACGCGTTGCTTCGAGCCCAGGGCGCAATGAACCGCCCCGGATCGGGAGCCAGATCGTTGCGTAGAATTCCGAATGATTTCCCCGGAACTTCTACATAGGACCCTCCGAACAGGCGTGTGTAATCTGACCCGTCGCTTTGAATTACAGCCAGATAACGGTGATAATCGAAAGCGCCATTCAATACGGCGCCGTAATGCTCTCCACTGGTAATGAGCGCGATCGCTTTTCCGCGGAACAGAAAATAATGCGGATTTTCCGGGAGGAGTCGAATGGGCTCCGCTTCGAGGAGAGCGGCGAGCGCGACAACGAACGCCGCAACACCCGCCTTAGGGATCAGGCGCATCGATTTCTATCCAGTGTAAGTCCGGCGCCTGCGACCCCGGACGGCCGCAAACCGTTGTATTATGAGAAACCATCGGAATCGTTGTGCCATCCGGCGAATTCACAATACTTCTGAATGAGTGCTCTGCTGGAAACAAATCGGCGCTCGACGCCCTCACGCCGCTTGTTTACTCGGAATTACGCCGGCTGGCGTCATCGTTCATGCGCAATGAGCGACCGGACATCACCCTCCAGCCCACCGCGCTGATCCACGAAGCATATATCCAGCTCGTGCGGCAGGACCTGCCGGACTTCAAATGCCGCGCGCACTTTTTCGGCGTTGCCGCGCATATCATGCGGCAGATACTTATCGCCGGCGCGCGGCGGCATCGGGCGCAGAAGCGGGGCGGCGGGAATCGCGTCGAGATGGATGAAAGTCTTTTGGTTTCGGACCAGCACTGCGCATCGCTGCTGGCGCTGCACCAGGCTCTCGACCGGCTGGCGCTGCGGGATGAACGCAAAGCGAAAGTCATCGAACTGAAGTATTTCGGCGGCCTGAACCGTGAAGAAATCGCCGCCGCGCTGGATTTAACCGTCGCGACCGTGAAACGCGACCTCTCGCTGGGCGAGGCCTGGCTACGGCGCGCGCTATCAAGCGAAGGTGCGGCGGCGATTTCGGCCTAGGCCCTAACTCTCGTTCCCCCGCGCTCACGTATCGCGACGCATCTCGCCCGCTCGCCGCTCATATCACCATACCGAGCCGCAAAGGCAACTCAGCGGTTGCGGAGACCGGAAAGTTTGTGTACACGCGCCGCAACCGCTCCGTTGCCTTCGCGGATCGGTATGTGGGCGGTAGCGCAGGCACGGTTTTCTCGGAATGGCGGCCCAAAAACCGGCGACCGGCATCTCCTCCGTCACCGGGCTAGGCTATTGGAATCGGACCGCGTAACTGTTACCATCTACCCTGCGTGGCTTTTCTTTGCAATTGTAAGCTGCGCGTTTGGTTAGAATCATAGAACTTAGCTCATCATCGCCCTGGTAAACGTCATTGCAAACATTCAACCGATTTAGCCTGTTCTGCCTGGGCGCACTCGTTTTCACGTGCGCCGGATTTGCCCAGCCCATTACGTATACGACGACGGGGGTCCTGCAGACGACCTCGGGTCCGGATAAGCTCGGCCTCGGCGGAACCACCATCACGGTTACCAATCAGCTTGATGAGAACCAGACGCCGCTCAGCGGGACGGATAACCAATACTCGACGACGATTAACATCACCGACCCTTCGTCGCCTCTGGCGAACAATACGACGGCGCCGGCGACTGTCACCATCAACTATGTCGGTGCCAACGCTCCGAGCAACAGCATCAACGTCGTCGCCACCGACACGATCGGAAGCCTAGTGATTACCATCACTTCGACCGTCACCGTTCCGAGCATTAGCGGCCTCACACCGCTGCCGATCGCCGCCACGGCGCTCTCCACGACCGACACGCTTACGGTAGCGGACTCTTCGAGTACCAGTACTTATGACTTCGCTAGCGGGACCATTTTCAGCAATCCGGGCATTACGATCTGTTCGTATTCCATATCTCCCTCATCGTTGAGTTTTCCCCAAACCGGTGGCACGGCCGCAGTCGGAATCACTCTGTTGAGCGGTCAAAGTTGCACTTGGACTGCGAGTTCGGACTCGCCTTGGCTGACCGTAAGTCCGCTTACCGGAATGTCGAACCAGAGTGTGCTCGTCACCGCCGCGGCGAACACTTCATCCACCGCCGAAGCCGGCACGCTAACCATCGCGGGACAGGTGGTGAGCGTAACCGAAGCGGCCGCGACGGCCTGCGTTTTTGCCGTCACGCCGTCCACCTACACCTTCCCGGCGCTGGGCGGAGCCGCCACGTTTGACCTCGTCCAGACGGGTGGAGGAGACTGCACCTGGACCACCTTCTCGGACGTGGCGTGGATCGCACTCGCACCCGTCGGCGGGTACGGGAACGGGACCGTAGTCGCCACCGCGCGATCCAATACAACGGGCGCACCGTTAACCGGGACGATCAATATCGCGGGACAGACGATCGATCTCGCGCAAGTGCCTGTCACCAGCACTTGTACGTACCTGGTTTCACCGACAACGATCAGTTTCAATCAAGCCGGCGAAACGACGCCGATCACCGTCACGACGAGCGCACCCTCCTGCCCGTGGACGGCCTCGTCGAATGAGCCGTGGGCGACCGTTTCCCCGACCAGCGCGTCCGGAGATGGCACGGTCGAATTAACCGTGCAGGCCAATAACACAGGCGCTACCCACACCGCCACGTTAACGGTTGCCAACCAGACGATCCCGATCTCGCAAGGAACTTCAAACACTTGCACCTTCACCGTCACGCCCAATCCGAATCCGCTGAATTACCCGAGCACCGGCGGAACCGACACAATTTCAATTGTTGCCAGCGATCCGTCGTGTGCCTGGAACGCGTCCGTGGTGCCGAGTTGGATCACGTTGAGCACGCCGTCCGGAACGGGTGTTTCCGGGACCGGTACCGCGACGATCTCCGCATTTGCTTATCCCAACACTGGTAATAAAGCCATTTCGGGAGATATCACGATCGCGGGCATAACGGTCCCCGTCACGGAAGCGGCGCCCACCGGATGCGCATTCGTCGTGTCGCCGACTTCGCTGGCATTCCCGTCGGGCGGGGCCGTTGCGCAGGTTACGATTACGGCGAATCAGGATAGCTGCTCGTGGACCGCTGCATCCGGCGCGACCTTCGCGACCGTATCTCCGACATCCGGAACCGGAACCGGAACAGTAAATGTCACCACGCTGCCGAACACGGGGTCTACCCAGCTCACCACAACCTTAACCATCGCCAGCCAGAGTATTCCCGTCACCCAGTCTCCGACCGGGTGCACGTTCAGCGTTTCGCCGACCTCCGTCTCCTTCCCCGGAAACGGCGGCACGATGCCCGTTACCGTCTCAACGAGCAGCACTCAATGCACGTGGCAGGCGATATCGACCGTTCCCTGGCTGACCGTCAGTCCGGCATTCGGATCGGGCACCGGACCTGCTCAACTGACCGCCACGGCTAATTCGACCGGCTCGCCTTTGTCGGGCGCCATCACGATCGGCGGACAGGTGGTCTCCGTGAGCGAGGCTTCCGGTAACGGCTGCACATTCAGCGTTTCCCCCGGCGCGATCAACTTCCCGAACAACGGCGGAAGCGTCGTGAAAAGCATTGTAGCGAGCGGTGCGAATTGCGCGTGGACGGCTTCCGCCCCGCCTTGGATTGCACTCAGCACGGCATCGGGTACGGGCGACGGGTCCGTGCAGATCACGGCTGCAGAAAATTCAACCGGACCCGCGGAGAACGGTACGGTCGTGATCGCGGGCGTATCGATCCCCGTCACGGAAGCCGGCGGTTGCACCTTCACCATAACCCCGAATCCGATCGCCGTAGATGCGAACGCGCAAACGGTCATGGTTAACGTCGTGTCTTCGCCTTCGAATTGTTCATGGACGGCTCAGGCGCCGGTTTTTGCCACGCTGAGTTCTCCGGCCGGAACCGGTACCGCATCAACCGAGCTGATCTTCCAGGTGAACACCGTCGGCACGGATCTTACCGGAACCCTGCTGATCGCCGGCCAAAGTATCCCGGTGACGCAGAACTTCACCGTACAGGCTTTCGCGGATGTGACGCCGGGGAGCTTCGATTTCGATGCCGTGAACATCATGGCCGCGAAGGGGATTACCGACGGTTGCGAACCTGATCTGTATTGCCCGGATGAAAACTTGAGCCGTGCGCAAATGGCGGTTCTGATCATCAAGTCGATCTTCGGCAACGGAACGTTCCCGTACCCGCCGAATCAGATCTTCTCCGATGTTCCCCCCGGATCGTTCGGGTATGCGGAGATCCAGGAGTTTTCGGCGCTCGGGATCACCTCCGGCTGCGGTGGCGGGCTCTTCTGCCCCGACGGCACGGTGACGCGCGCGCAAGCCGCTGTGTTCTTCGAAGCGGCACGCTATGGCGGGACCACGCTGTATCCGTATCCAACCACGCCCTTGTTTACGGATGTTCCCGTTGGAGCGTTTGCATTCGGCGCGATCCAGCGATTTGCGGCGGATGCGATCACGAACGGCTGCTCGGTGGATCTCTACTGCCCGACCGATCCGGTGACGCGCGGCCAGGCCGCTGACTTCCTGGTCCGCGCTCTGTTCAATGAGCTGCTGCCGACGGGCCAGCCGTACATCGCCGCGGTGACTCCCAACGTGCTGGTTCCGGGAACGCAGCAAACGCTGACGGTAACGGGTTTCAACACCAACTGGGCTCCTGGCCAGACCGGCCTGCTTGCAACCCCCGGCTTCGTGATCGACAACATCACGGTTACGAACTCGAATTCGATGACGGTAACGCTGACGACCGATCCTTCGATTGCCGTGCAGCCGTATTCATTAAGCGCCACGACGGGTACGGAGCTCGTCACGATCCCGAACGGATTAACGATCCAGTAGAGCAAGCAACGCGAGCGCCGTCAGCCCCCACTCCGAGCCCGACCAAGAGGGAGGGTCCGCACCCGGCCAGGGTCCGCGCGGCTGACAGCGGCGGACCCTCCCTCTCGGTCGGGCTCGGAGTGGGGCTGTACGGCGCCCGTCTCATCTCTTGTTTGTGAACCGAAGGGTCATGCGGAATTACGGCAAGGCCGCCGGGCGCGATCGCGCATCAGCACCAGGAGGGCGCATCCATAAAGCGCGCCGCCGATAACCAGCGTCTGCACCAACCCCAGGTAGATCGCGCACACCAGCGCGCCGACGGACCCGAGCACGCTCGCCGCCGCGTTCAGCGACCAGGCCCACCGCGTCGCCGGAGCATGCCATGCCTCGAGCCGCGCCAGACCCGTCGGGAACGGGATGCCCATCGCGAAGCCCATCGGGAAAATCAGCGCGATCGTGATCGCAATCTTCACGCTCAGCGGCAATCCCACGCCCGCCACCACGATCCAGGAAACCACCAGGGCCAGCGCGCATACGAGAATCGAAATCGAAAGCAGAATCGCCGTGAGCCTGCCGCTGTAAACGCCGATAATCCTGCGGCTGAAATAACTTCCCAGCCCGGAGCTGAGCAATAAAGAAAAGATGACCACCGTCAGCGCATAGGTCGGATGTCCAAGGAACAGAACGAATTTCTGAATCAGCGCAACCTCGATCAAGATGTACCCCGCGCCAATAAACAGAAAGTACAACAGAAAGGCGAGGACGTCGCGCTCGCGCGGAAGCCGGGTGCCCAGCACGAGCGGCGGAAGCGTCAGAATCACCGCCACCGAAACAACGCTCACCAGTAGCGATTCGAAGAGCAGCGGCACCGCGACATTGATCTTGTAGTCCGCCGCGCCGCTGCTGGTTCCGTTGAAATAAGCCAGCAGGTCGCGCGGCTGCACGGTGTAGAAGAAGAACGGGCGGTTATCCGAAACCGGCGCGATGTTGTAGCGGTAATCGTGCTCGAACTTGACCGGATCGGCGGCCGTCAGCAACTGATTGAACTCGTTGTTTTCGCCGCCGCCTGGCAGGTAAACGGCCGTCATGCCGGCTTTCGCGATGGCCGCGCGCGCCCGCTCGACATCCGCTGGCGAAAGCGGTTTGCGCGCGATGATCACGGTGTCTTTCGCGCCAAAGCCCTCCAGTTCTCTCCGGCCGCCTTCACGCCCCACGATGATATGGGAAGCTGCGTCGTGCTCTCCGATCTCGTTCAGCGCGACAATCGCCAGCGAGATGAGCCGCAGCGATTCCCGCGGCGGATCGAACCCCCACCGCGTGAACGCCAGCAGCCCATCGTCGGTCAGGTGCGTCAGGTAATCGCGGAACGCATCGGTCGTGTAGAGGTTGTTCTCGCTCAACGCGAACGCGCCGGCAGCGGTAGAAGCCCACGTGTCGACCAACGTCGCCTGCAAGACCTGGTACTTCTCGGCGCTCCGCCGAACGTAACTGCGCCCATCTTCCACGTGAATATGAACATCGGGCCGCAGATAGAGTCCGCCGCTCAATCCCGGATATTCTTTGCGCATGATGGTGGTCGCGATGATGGGGTTGATCTCGACACCCGTTACGTCATGACTTCCGGACGCCAGCGCGCGAGCGACATCCCAACCTCCGCCCGGGCCGATGATCAGCGTCTTTGCGCCCGGCCGGAGGTCGTAGGGAATCCCGGGTCCCTGATAGAGCAAATCGTGCAGGTTGTCGGCAGTCAGGTGGTTGTAATCGAATTTCGCGATGCCGGTAGAAGCATCGGCATCGATGAAAATGATCGGCAAACCCGAGTCGCGCTCGCGGCCCAGCGCGATGCGTGAAAAGCTGTTCCATTTAACGCGCTGCTCGTTCTCCAGCTTGTGGCCTTTCGCGTATCGGACGTCGATCCAGTGATATTTCAGATTGCCGCCGATCAGTAGGGTCAACACCAGACCCACCGCGACGCTCAGCAGGCGTCCCGTTGAAAAGCCCGCGAGGTTGAACCAGATGGCCGCTGCCGCCGCAAAGAGCACCGCGGACGACATCGTTGTAGCGGGACCGCCGAACCAATCCAGCAAAGCAATCAGCAGAATGCACCCCGCCGCCGCGCCCATAAGATCGAAGAAATACACGCGATTCACGCGTTCAATCGTCTCCCCGATCGCGAGCGACAGTATGATGCCTGAGCACACAAACGGCAGCGCGTTGGCGAAGTAAATCAGCGTGAGCGAACCGGCGCCGATGCTCTCCTTCTGACCCAGGACCACTAACACGGCAACCAGAACCAGGCCGCCATTTACCAGGCTTAGCGTGCCCAGCTTGCGGTAGAGGTCGCCGCTCCAGGCAGCCACGACATACGAAAAAACTCCCCCCGCGCCGAGTCCGAACAGCGCAATCGAGATCGCCAGAAAGGCAAAGTGGTAGTAGAAAACGACTGAAAAAATGCGAGTTAGCGAGAGTTCAAGAAGAAGCGTGCCTAAGCTGGTCAGGGCCACAGCCCCGTACAACAAGGGCCAACTCGGCGGGGATCTGTGGTTCAACTCGCTATTCTAACGTTCTGTCGTCTGGAAGCCCTTCGGTAAATCAGGGACAATCAGAAACGATGCCCGCAAAAGTGCGTAAAGCCGTTTTCCCCGCCGCCGGACTCGGCACCCGCTTCCTTCCCGCCACCAAGGCTCAG
>NZ_CAJCHS010000218.1 GCF_903970205.1 Nevskia soli
TTTGGACTTAAGTCGGCGACGTTTATCTCGTACGGTTAAGATTAAGAACTCACGTTATGGTGGCGGAGTCTTCCGCCCGCAGTCGGGAAAGATGACATCGAGCCGCTGGGAATCTGAAGGTTGCGAGAGCGCCACGCAGTGACGGAAGCATCTGACCGCCGTTTAACGATCGAACCGGGGGAATCCGCCCCGGCAACAGCGAGACCCAAGAAACGCTTCTTCCATTTCACTCACTGCGGGCCATCGGAAACCTCCGGAGAGCTCGCCCGCACCGCGCAGCCCATCGGCCTCAGGATTCGGGATCGTGAGCCAGCCGCACGCGCCGGGGCATCAAACGTAGATGGCCGAATCCGATAACGAAGCGGTGGAGCGGGAGGCCGTGCCCGGCGCCGAGGCCGAAGACCCGCGCGATACCCTCGTGCGCGTCCTCGAAAGTATCAGCGATGGCTTTTTCACGCTCGACACGGATTGGTGTTTACGCTACATGAATGCGGCCGCGGAGCAACTGCTTGGCGGGCGCCGCCAGGATTTGCTTGGCCGGAAGAACTGGGAGATCTATCCGGACCTGCTCGGTACCATCGCCGAGCACGAATTCCGGCGCGCCGCAAGCGAACGCGTGCCGGTGGAATTCGAGATCTTCTACACGCCCTGGAGCCGGTGGTTCGCCGTGAAAGCTTATCCGGTTCAACCGGGCGGCATCTCGGTCTACTTCCGAGACATCACGGCGAGCAAAGAAGCGGACCTCCTGCTCCGCGAGAAGCAGCAGCGGCTCCAGGCAATGTATGAAGGCACGTACGAGTACATCGGATTGCTCACTCCGGATGGCACGCTCATCGAAGCGAATCGCTCTTCGCTGGAATTCACCGGCGCCACCCGTGAGGAAGTTCTGGGTCTGCCTTTTTGGGACACGCCTTGGTTCACCGCGACGCCGGGCGCGTCCGCAGCTGTGAGGGAGGCCGTGGCGCGCGCGGCCGCCGGTGAGTTCGTCCGGTTCGAGCTGACCGTGCGCCGGCCTTCGGGCGAGGCCTGGGACTTCGACGTGTCTTTTCACCCCGTCGTCAACGCCGACGGCAAAGTCGAATTGATTGTTCCCGAAGGCCGCAACATCACCGAACAGAATAAAGACAAGGAACGCCTGCGACAGCAGTGGCGCATGTTCGATACGGTTCTGTCAAATGTAGCGGACCTGCTCTACATTTTCGACCGCGAAGGGCGCTTCATGTATGTCAACCGCGCGGTGGTGGAACGATCGCAAAGACCGCTCGAAAGAACCATCGGGCGGACGGTTCTCGAAGTCGGATACCCTCCCGAACTCGGCGCGCGGCTGCGTCGGCAGATTCAACACGTCCTCGATACGGGGCAGCCGGTTCGCGATCAGACCCCCTGGCGGGCGCCCGACGGCGAGATCCGCTACTTCGAATACATTTATTCGCCGGTAAAGGATGCCGACGGCAGGGTTGAAGCGGTGGCGGGCACGACCCGCGATGTGACCGAACAAAAGCTCGCCGAGGAACGGGAGCTCAAACGCCAGGCGCAATTGCGCGACAGCGCCCGCCTCGAGAGCCTCGGCGTGCTCGCCGGTGGCATCGCCCATGATTTCAATAATTTGCTCACCGGCATCATGGGCAACGCAAGTCTTCTGGCCGAAACCGGCTCGGAAAACAACGATCCGGGCAGGGTGGTGCTCGCCCGCGAGATCTTGTCCGCCGCGGAACGCGCCGGCGAACTTACCCGGCAGATGCTGGCCTATTCCGGCAAAGGCAGCTTCATGATCGAGTCGATCGACCTGAACAGGTTGATTCGCGACAATATGGCGCCGCTGCGCGCATCGCTTTCGCGAAACGTCACCGTCGCGCTGGAACTCGATGACAATCCCTGTTTCATCGAAGCCGACCGGAATCAGATCCATCAAGTGGTCACGAACCTGGTAATTAACGCCGCGGAGGCGGCCGGCGAACTGCCGGGCAAGGTCACGATCCGTTCAGCCATCATCGAGCGGAAGCACTTCCAGTACAGCGAGTATCTCCACACCTCGGCGCCACCCGGAAACTACGCGCTGCTCGAGGTTCAGGACGCCGGCTGCGGCATGTCGGCCGAGACACTCAAGAAGATCTTCGATCCGTTCTTCACCACCAAATTTACAGGGCGCGGACTCGGGCTGGCCGCCGTACTCGGTATCGTCAGGGGCCACGGGGGCGATATTGACGTACAAAGCGAACTGGGCGCCGGTACTACTTTCCGTGTCTTCCTGCCCGCCTCGAAAGCGGCCGTTCAACCGGGCCGGAGCGGCAAGGGCGATACAGACGAACACGCGGAGAATCAAACGATATTGGTCGTCGACGATGAGCTGATGGTTCGCCGGGTGGGAAAGGCTGCGCTGGAGCGCGCGGGCTTTCGCGTGGTCACCGCGGCCGATGGCGCGGAGGCTCTCGAGGTGCTGCGCGGTGAACCGAACATTGCGGCCATTATCCTCGACCTCACCATGCCGGTGATGACCGGTGAAGAGGCTCTGCCCCTGATTCGTGAGCGGCATCCCCGGATCCCGGTACTTCTCTCGAGCGGCTTCAATGAAGCGGAAATTTCCCGCCGTTTCTCCGGGTCCGGAATCTCCGGCGTTCTTCCAAAGCCGTATACGGCCGCCACCATCGTTTCCATGGTCAGGACCTCAATCCGATCCAAAGCTTCTTAGGACCGGGCGGCCCTGGTGTCGGGAGAAGTTCTTGTTCTGTCCGCGACATGCCTGTTAACGATCCCGCCCAAGATACTCCCGAGCACGCGTGAACACGGCGCGGAACATCGGCTCCGTTAACCGGCCAGTAGAGGTATTCTGCTGGCTCGGATGATACGAGCAGATCAGCAGCGGTCCATCCTCTCTTAACCGGTACTCCGCGCCATGCGCGAACTTGGGAGTAACTTCAGTCGTTAACTTACCTCGCGCACGTTCGATCGCCAGGTAATCGTCAAACGCGATCTTACCCAGAGCGACTATCACTTTGACTCGCGTGAGCAGCCGCAATTCCCGCTCCAGCCACGAACGGCAGTTACGGATCTCGTCCGGCGTTGGCTTATTGTCCGGCGGAGCGCAGCGGACCGCGCTCGCGATTCGCGCGTCGATCAGAGTCAGCCCGTCGTCGCGCGACAAGCTTTCCGGTTGCGAGGCAAACCCGGTCTTATATAGAACGGGATAAAGGAACGCACCCGAACGATCCCCGGTAAATGCCCGTCCGGTGCGGTTCGCGCCGTGAGCGCCGGGAGCGAGCCCTAAGATCAGCAACCGCGCGTCACCCGGCCCGAAGGACGGAACGGGCCGTCCCCAATACGTCTCCGCAAGATATGCGCGGCGCTTCACCGCGGCGACTTCGCGGGTGTAAGCCGCCAGGCGCGGGCATCGCCGGCAGGCCACGATTCCGTCGGCCAGGGCAGCTAATTCGGCATTGTTAGAATCGGCCAGATGCCTTCTCCTTTTCGGCTTGATGGTCGGACCGCGCTGATCACCGGAGGCGCCAGCGGAATCGGCGCCGCCACTGCGAGGGTACTAACCGACGCCGGGGCCTCGGTCATTATTGTGGACCTCGATGAAGCCAAAGCCCGAGAGCTATCGGCATCGCTGGAACGGAGCAGTACCCGCTGCTTCGATATTACCGATGAGAGCGCCGTCGAACGCGAATTTGCGGCGATACCGAAGCTCGACATTCTGATCAACTGCGCCGGCATCGGGCTCGTCGGCAGCGTAACGGAAACCGGTCTGGCAGATTTCGAGCGGGTGTTCCGGGTCAACGTAACCGGAACATTCCTGGTGACGAAGCACGCCTTGCCACTGCTTCTCAAGAACCGGGGGGCTATCGTGAACATCGGTTCGGTGGCGGGGATGATCGGCGTGAAACGGCGGTTCGCGTACTGCGCGACCAAAGGCGCGGTGCTGGCCATGACCCGGCAGCTCGCCGTGGATTATCCGACCGAACTGCGGGTGAATTGCATCTCACCCGGCACGGTTGAAACGCCCTTCGTGGAGGGATATTTGCATAAATACCACGCGCACGAGCTGGAGAAAATGCGCGAAGAATTGAACGCGCGGCAGCCGATCGGGCGGCTGGGGAGGCCCGAAGAGATCGCGTATCTCGCTCTCTATATGTGCTCGGCCGAATCCGATTTCATGAACGGGGCGGTGGTTCCGATCGACGGAGGATGGACCGCGGCATAGCTAGATCCTGCTTTTGAAGACGTTGTAATATGAATTCCGCAGAAGTCGGGAAACAGAAAACGCTGAAAACACGTCGATTTCGGCCAGCGCATATTGACGAGACGCACCCTTTTCATACACACTACTGTTATTCCCGGTGCTCCCCGGGTTTAAAATCTTGTCTAGAGCTCTGGCGCTCTTGGCACCTCTCGGCTTTGTCGGATTCTTCACTGACGCTCAGAATCATGGAAATCACCCGATTTAAATCGTGCATTGGGCGGCTGGTCCTTTTTGCGGCGATGCTCACGTTCCTGGGCAGCTTCGCCCAAGCCGCGGTCGCAGTCAAACATCACAAACACATTGCGCCTCAGGCAGCGAAGGCATCCGTCAAAGCGCGTAAGACGACGCATGCCCGCACGTCGCGCGTCGCTTCCTCCCACAGCCGTCATTCGAGGACGCTTACCGCGCGCGGCCGCCGCGGCCGTCATGTGTGGGCGCAAACGTGGGATGAGCCGACCTACGCCAACTCCACCGATGGAGACAACGTGGATGGCGACGACCTGAACATCCGCCGTGCGGCCGTCGAGGCGCTGGGACCTTATAACGGGTCGATCGTAGTCGTCAATCCCGATAACGGCCGGGTAATGGCGATGGTGAATCAGAAGCTCGCCCTGGGCGCCGGGTTTCAGCCCTGTTCCACCATCAAGCTCACGGTTGCTTTAGCCGGACTCAAAGAAAATCTCGTACAGCAGCCGGCGATCCTCAAAGTCACCCGCCGCGCCCCGATGGACCTGACGCAAGCCATCGCCCGCTCCAACAATTTCTATTTCGCAACGCTCGGCACGAAACTTGGTTACGATCGTGTTGCGCAGTATGCGCACGAATTCGGCTACGGTGAGAAGGCCGGGCTTAACATTCCGGGTGAACAAGCCGGTTATTTCCCGCCGGCTCCTCCCAAGAATGGCGGCGTGGGAATGCTGACCAGCTTCGGGGAGGAGATCAAGCAGACGCCTCTTGAACTCGCGGCTCTGGTGAGCGCCATCGCGAACGGCGGCAAGCTGTGGTATCTGCAGTATCCACGGACGCAAGAAGAGGTCAAGAATTTCCAGCCGAAGCTGAAACGAACGCTCGACATCGCCAACCTGATCCCCGAGATCAAACCCGGCATGCAGGGCGCCGTGGAGTTCGGAACCGCGCGCCGCGCCAAGCAGGACCAGCCGATTCTTGGCAAGACGGGGACCTGCAGCCAGGGCGGGACGCGCCTGGGCTGGTTCGGTTCGTATAACGACGTGGGACAGAACAAGCTCGTGGTGGTCGTGATGTTGACCGGCGGACGTCCTTCAGTCGGACCGATGGCGGCGGGCGTAGCGGGGGACGTCTACCGGCATCTTACAGAAAACAAAGTCCTCACGATGGGCCAGAAGTTTACACCCGGTTCGTTGGTAGCGACCCAGATCTGCTGCGGCCATTAGCCCGCTTTTACGTCCTTTTTGCCCTTACAGAACTATTACAACGCCCAAGGCTTTCCGTTGATAGCTTGGGATTGTCTCCCATGCCGACTCCTCAGCCGATCCCCATCGTTTCCACTTCCGAGAAACCGAATTGGGGAATCATTATTTTCTTAATCGTTTTTCACGCGGGCGCAATCGCCGCGTTGTTCTTCTTCAGTTGGAAAGCGATCGCTGTTGCCTTCGTTCTCAACTGGATGGCGCTTTGCTTCGGGATCGGAATGTCTTACCACCGGCTTCTGACGCACCGCTCGTATAAAGTCCCGAAGCCGATCGAATATTTTCTGGCGGTCTGCGCGACGCTAGCTCTCGAAGGCGGACCGATTTTCTGGGTCGCCACGCACCGCGTCCACCATCAGTTTGCCGATAAGCCGGGCGATCCGCATTCCCCGCATGAGGGCGGCTGGTGGGCCCACGTGGGTTGGATCATGGTCGGTGAATCGAAGCACTCCAACACCGCGATGATGGCGAAGTTCGCACCGGATCTGGCGCGCGATCCGATCTATCGATTTATCAACAAATGGCACTACATGCCGACCGTCATTATCGGTCTGGCGCTGTTCGCCGGAGGCGGCTGGCCGATGCTGCTGTGGCCGATCTTCTTCCGCATCTGCGTGGGCCTGCACTCGACCTGGCTGGTTAACTCGGCCACTCACATGTGGGGTTCGCGGCGCTTCGACACGCGCGACGATTCAACCAACAGCTGGTGGGTCGCGCTGCTCACGTTCGGCGAAGGCTGGCATAACAATCACCACGCGCATCCCGTATCCGCGCGTCACGGCCTGGCGTGGTACGAACTCGATATCACCTGGCTGCACATCCTGCTGCTGAAGAAGCTGGGAATCGCGAAGAACGTCAAGACCGTCACCGCCAACACCAGATTGCCGGAACGCGCCGCCGCTGCGTAGACTGTTAGTTGATGACGATGGCGGGGTATCGCCGGTCGAAGGTAGTCTGGATCGTCGTCGGAGTCTGCATTGTTGCGCTGGCCGCCGCGCTCAACGTCGGCTGGATTATCACGTACTGGAAAACGGGCCTCCTGATGATCACGGGAGTGCTCGTTTTCGCGTTGATCATCACCGGTGTGGTGCTGAACACGATCTTCCTGGTCCGGGAGATCAAGCGCAATGAGCAGCACGATGCCTTCATCAACGCGGTCACTCACGAGCTGAAGACCCCCATCGCGTCCATCCGGCTCTACCTCGAAACCCTCCAACAACGTCCGGTGGACGAAGCGCACCGCTTCGAGTTTTACGGCATCATGCTGGAAGATACCGACCGTCTTCTCGGCACTGTCGAGCAGGTGTTGCGCGCCGGACAAGCGCGTGGGGCGAGCGCGCACCGCGAGCGCGTGAACATGCCTGAACTGGTGGCCGAATGCGTGGAACTCGCGCGCACCCGCCACCGGCTGGATGAGAAAGCGGTCGCGTTCCGCGCACCTAGCGATTCAGCCGAAATCCTGGGAGCGCCGGACGAGCTCCGTACCGCTGTGACCAACCTGCTCGACAACGCGATCAAGTATTCCGGGCAAGCGGTCCACATCGATGTGGCTTGCGAGAAGCCGGACGACGCGAAGGTGCTGGTGCGGGTGCGGGATCAGGGCGTGGGGATATCGAGGAACGAATTGAAGCGCATCTTCGGACGGTTCTATCGAGTTCCGGGAGGGATCGCGAGCCGTGTGAAAGGCACCGGGCTCGGCCTGTTCATCGTCCGATCCGTGGCCCGCCGCCATGGGGGACGCGCGTTCGCGGAGAGCGCCGGCATCGGATTTGGAAGCACGTTCACCCTCCAGTTTCCGGCGGCGCCCCGCAATGAGTGAGGCGACGCCGCGCATCCTCATCGTGGAAGATGAAGCGCACTTGGCGAACGGACTTCGGTTCAATCTGGAAGCCGAAGGATACGTTGCGAAGATCGCGGAGACGGGGGAAGCCGCGCTGCAGGAAGCGAGTGAGTTCGACTTGCTGATTCTGGACGCCATGCTCCCCGGCATCGACGGATTTCAGGTCGTAAGCACACTGCGCGAACGGGGGAGCTTCATGCCGGTCCTGATGCTGACCGCCCGCGGGAGGCCGGACGACATCGTGCAAGGGTTTAGCGCGGGTGCCGACGATTATCTGCCCAAGCCGTTCGATCTCGCCATCCTGCTGGCGCGCGTCAACGGACTGCTGCGCCGCTCTTCCTGGCAGCGGCACAACGCGGACGACGCGGTCACGATCGGCGACCGCGTAATCGATTTCCGAGCGATGGAGATCCGCCACGGAGAACGCAAGTATCTGCTCACGTTGATGGAAACCAATCTCCTGCGTTTCCTTCTGAACCATAGCGGTGAAGCCGTCTCGCGCAAGCGGCTGCTCGAAGAAGTCTGGGGTGTTCGCGAGGATACGGATACGCGGGCCATCGATAACTTCATCGTGCGCTTGCGGAAGTATCTTGAAGAGGAGCCGACGCATCCGCGACACCTGCTCACGGTTCGCGGGGTGGGATATCGTTTCGATCCGTAGCGCGTTTATTCTGTGATATGGCCCAAGTGACTATTCCCGCCGAAACCCGGCGCAAGATCGAATCCGTCCGCAACCAGTTACTCGACTTCCACAAGCTGCTGATGGACGGGCAGCGGGCGGAGTACGAACGCGATCACGGCCCCGTCCGCTCGCCCGGCGAGTATCTGGACCTGGTGCTGAACCACTCCGACTTCGAATGGCTGCGGCAGCTCTCCGGCTTGATTGTTGCCATTGACGAGATGCTCGCACCGCGCAGCACCGCCGGGGCTGCGGAAGCCGACGCGGCCGTCCGCGACCTGGAGGCGCTCATGAACGAGAACGCCGAGGGTAAGTTTCAGCAGCGCCTTCGCGTGGTGCTGGGGCGATCCACCGAAGCGGCGAACGCCCACTCTCAGATCCTGAGCGCGCTTACAGACTGATCGCTTTCTTCTCCCGGCACGACTGATAGACCGCCATGAGAATGCGGATGTCGCGCAACCCTTCTTCGCCGGAGCTTTTCGGTTGCTTGTTGTCGACGATGCAGTCGGCCAGGTGATCGCCTTCGCGCGTGAACTGAAGGGGATTGTGGTCTTCCACAGTGGCATCTTTGCCGTTGATTGAAAGCTTCAGGCCGTCGTAGCTGTAAGCGGGCTCCATCTCGACCTTGCCCTTCGATCCGTAAACGCGGAACCAGCCTCCGGTATTCGTCCCGAAACTGGTGTTGCAGGTGGTGAGCAAACCGGAGGGGAAGCGCATCGACCACACCAGGTTCTCTTCCACGGTTTCGAAGCGGCCGTCATGATCGATCACGGCGGAGCGGCCGTCGACTTCAGCCGGTTCCTCGCCGGACATGAGGCGGCAGGCTTGCAGGCAATAGATACCGACGTCCATCAACGGTCCGCCGCCGGATAGCTTCTTATCCGTACGCCATTCGTTCTGACCGATGTTGAAGCCGAAGGAGGCGTCGATGAGTTCGATCTTCCCGATCTCGCCGTTGCGGATGGCTTGGATGGCCTTGAGGTAGTTCGGCTCATACTGGCAGCGGTACGCGATGAGCAGCTTGCGATTCGCGGCGTTCGCGGCGCCGATCATTTGCTTACATTCGGCAACGCTGACGGCCATTGGCTTCTCGCAGAGGACATGCTTGCCCGCACGCGCCGAACGGACCGTGTACTCGGCGTGCATGCTGTTCGGCAGCGCCACGTAGACGGCGTCGACGTCGCTGTTGGAGGTCATGCGCTTATCGAAGTCTTCATACGTGTAGATGCTGGTTTCCGGCACGTTGTACTGCTTGGCGACCCTCTCGGCTTTGTCCCGGTGGCCGCTGACCAGGCCCGTGATGCGGCACTTATCGCTCTTGAGTACGCCGGGCATGAATTCGTTCATCGAGATGCGGCCCAGGCCGATGATGCAGTATCCGATCTTGCGGCCACCGGTTTGCTGGCCGCGCGCGGCGAGGGCGGAAGCGGCGGCCGCGACGAAGGTTCTTCGAGAGATTGCCATCGCGACTAGGATACCGGTTCGCCATCGTGCGCCACAATGGCGGTATGCGGCGCGCCGTTATCCTCGTCGGCTTGGTCGGAGCCGCGTGCGTGCTCGCCCAGCGTATCGACTTCGAGGGACACGACGATGGTCCCCCTCCCAACTTTCCAGCTACCGGTGAGTTTCATTTCGTCCGCCTCGAGTACGACGATCTGCCCCAATATCACCGCCGGTGGGGCTACGCCTCGCGTTCCGGCCAGGGCAACGGCTGGTGGATCGTCGATTGGCCCGATGCCGAGAATCACTTCACCTCCGGTGTCGAGCGCCTCACCCGAGTCGCCTCCGCTGTCCCGCTACACATGCGGCTGGCCGACGATCGTATCTTCGATAACCCCTGGATCTACGCGACGCAAGCGGGCTGGTGGGACCTGAGCGATGCCGAGACTGCGCGCTTACGCGAGTACCTTCTTCGCGGCGGCTTTCTGGTGGTCGACGACTTCTGGGGCGAACAGCAGTGGGATACCTTCCGCGAAACCATGTCGCGCGTCTTGCCCAACCGCCCGATCCTCGATATCGAAATGGATGACTCCGTAATGCATGTCGTCTTCGATATCGCGGAGAAAGACCTTTCTTTCATCCCCGGCACGCGCCATCTTCGTATGGGAGCCGAGGGCTCAGTCGAAGTTCATCAACCCGAAGGTACCGCGCCCGCCTGGCGATCCCTCCGCGACGATCACGGCCGGATGCTTGTCGCCGTCAACTTCGACACCGATGTCGGCGACGCCTGGGAGTATGCCGATTCCCCGCAGTATCCGGAACATATGACCGAGTTAGCCTACCGCTACGGGATTAACTACCTGGTCTACGCCATGACTCACTAAGCCCGACTCATAAAGCCGGACTCACTAAGTCGCTACGGCGCCTGCAGCAGCATCTCACTGTCTCTTCGCCCAATCATTCGTCGGATCGATTTGAAGAATGGCATCGAGATCCATTAATTCGCTCTTCGGATTATATTTAAGGTTGTCCCATTATTTAACCTTTGTTGAACAATATGTCAACGACTAAAAACCCGTCGACAGAGTTGCGGCAGTTGCGTGTTCTGGCCGACCCGCTGCGCGTGCGGATCCTCCGCGCGCTTGCGCACGAGCCTCGCACCACCGCTCAGGTCGCTGAACTGTTAGGGGAGAATGACACGCGACTTTACCACCATGTCCGCGCGCTGGAACGGGTCAACCTGATTCGGCTGGTCGAAACGCGCCCCAAGCGCGGCACGACGGAGAAGTACTACCAGGCGGTCCCGCCGGAGGTCAACAAACGATCGTCCCGCCGCGGCGCTGCGGATCTGGCGCCCCTTCTGAATGCGCTCCTCGATATGGCGCGGTACGACGTCCTGGTTCATCTTCCGTCCGCCGGCGAAGAGGGCGCGGAATCTACAGGGATTCTGGCGCTGCGACTCGTTCTTCACGGCAATGCGCAGAATCGGGCAGCGATGCGCGCGCGCGTTGCCAAGTTGTTTCAGCAGCTCGCGCAAAAGGAATCGAAACGCAAGATCAAGCCGGACGACGAGGCTTATGCTCTTACCGCCATCCTTAGTCCGACCGGCGAAAGTAAGCCCCGAACTAAGTGACCCGCTTCTTATGCCGCACCACACGATGCGCGGCTACCGGCTTGATCTGCGCCCCCAGAGCCGCTCTCTGTATAGGCGGCGCCGGGATCTCATCATCCCCCGCCTGCAACTTGTCTGAACTTCCATAGATCTGCCGGTACACCGCCGCATTTCGAATTACAGCCTGTACATATTCGCGCGTCTGGGTAATGGGGATCGACTCAACAAACTCGGCCGGCTCGCGATAGCTATACCAAGAGAGCCACTCCTTCACCCGGCTGGCGCCCGCGTTATAGGAAGCCAGAGTCTGCTCCCAGTGTCCGTTCCATTGATCGAGTAACTCGCGGATGTAAGAAGTACCCAGTCTTAGATTCGTCTCCGGCTGGTACAGCATATTCGGCGAGTACCAATGAATCCCCTGGTGTTGCGCCAGCATACGCCCCGTAGCCGGAACGATCTGCGTCAGTCCATAAGCATTCGCGTAAGAGTGCGCGCTCGGATTGAACTCCGACTCCTGCCGGATCAGCGCCGCCACCATGAAGGGATCGATGTTCTGCCGCCGCGAACTGGCGACGAGAGCGCCCTGGTAGGGCAGTGGGAACAACATCTCCCAAAACGGCTTTGGCGCCTCATCGACCGCAGTCGATAGATAGTCCGGCGCGAGCGCCTTCATATGGCGCAGACTCAGATAGGGGGCAGCGTCGGTCCGCGCGAGTTCAATAGCGAGTAAGTGGGCCTGTCCATCGGTCTTCGCCGCAAACCGCACTTCGCTATCGGCGAGGTCGCCCCGCCCCGCGGCAACCAGCAGACGCACGCGCTCGATCCTGTTTTTCGTCGCATCGCCGGGAGTCTGGCTCGTGTAGTCGGCGTGCGACGGGAACTCGACGGTATCGAGCCACGCCGTCACCTTATCTGAAGGCGTCGCGCTCGCGACTGTACTTTGCGTCAGATGTTCACGCGCCAGCACCGCGTAATAGAAGTTTGGAAACTCCTTGTCCAGCCGTTCGTAGTAAGCACGGGCCGCCGCGGGATCGTTGTCCCGCTCGGCCATTCGCCCCAGATAGTAGAGCGCCGTTGCCGCCTTGTTATCGCCGGGATAGTGCTCGACCTGCTCTTTCAGCAGATCCTGCGCGTCTTTATGATTCGCCAGATACGCGTCCCACGTGATCTTCCAGTGGCAATAAGCCGTGGCCGAGTCCGATGGAAACGTCTCCCACGCGGCGCGATACAACGGCTCGTACTTCGCCGCCTGGTTCGTCATTAAATAACGGTTCCCCGCCGATACCAGAGCTTTCAGACGCCAAACGGAGCGCTCATGATGACGCCCGAGTTCCTTGATGGCATCCATCATCTCGTCATCGCGATCCATGCGGCGCGCGCACTCCTCGATGTAATACCAGCGCTCCGCGTCGGCCTCGTCATTGTCGACCTTGAGCGATTGCAGATAGGAATGCGCGCCGCGGTAATCTCCGGCCGCGAGCTGCGCCGCGCCGACACGCACCCGCGCCTGGTCCCGTTCAAGTCCCGTAAGCTGACCGACCAGGGCGTCGAATTCCACGCGTGCTTTGCCGTATTCCCTGGCTTTGATCCAGCCTTCGCCGCGCTCCAGATACATCTCGGGGCGCGCTGCCGGGTAATTCGTACCAAGCGACTGTTTCAAACGCGCCAGCGCGTTGGAGGCATCCGCCGCCATCGGAGTCGCCGGATATAAGAAATAGACGCGCTGGTAGTAAGTGGCGGCCAGTACCCCGTCCCCGGTTGCATCGTAGGCTAGGGCGAGGGCGTAATCGCCTTCGGGCTGCGGCAGCGCCGCGTCGTCTTCGCGCAGCTTCGCGATCGAGGTCTTCAGCGCATCGGGGTTCCCGGCGCCGGATTTCAGTCGTTCCTGGGCCGCGATCACGACCGCCTTCGCCAGCAGCGGCGAGCGCAAATCCCGGAAAACGGCGAGGTCGCCCAAGGTGTCGAGAGCGGCAGCTTGATCGCCCTGAGCATCCTGGGCCGCGGCAAGATAGTAAGTTCCGTAGTCGCCCAGCTCCGGGACCTGAGTTCGGGCTCGCGCCAGACTCGGAATCGCTGCCGGATAGTCCTTCTGCTCGAAGTGCTCGATCCCTTCGGCCAGCGGAGCGAGTTGCGCGGTGGAGACCCTCGCGGGGGCGTGCGTTTGATGCGGCCCCGAAGCGGACTTGGGGGACGTCCCGCTTGTGCGCGCGCGCGAAGCCTTGGCTTTCACCGGACCGGGGTGCGCCGTGGACCCGGCGGCGGTCTTCTTCTTTTTCGTGGCCCCATGTAAGACCGGGCACATCACGATCAATAGGATTGAAAGAACCCGAAGGACCTGGCTGTTGTTCACTTAAGACCTCATCGCCTCTCTCAACTAAAGTTCACTTCAAGGGACCCGGAAAGCCCGCACCGAGCCGGCGATCATCATCGCCCGCAAGCCCTCGCACCATCTCCAGATACAAGTAATCGACCATGGTGGGCGATTTCGAGAGGTACTCGCGGCGAAATTCTTCGCGCGCCTGATCGATCGGCGCGCTGACGGCGCTATAGATTTCCCGCTTATCGAAGCCGCGGCGCAGGGCCGTCTCATGGGCCAGCCGCAACTCCGCAATTTTCACTCGCGCGAATCGCTGCGCCTTCCGGTGCAGCGCCTGCTCGTCCGCGGTCAAATCCGCCCAACCTTTCGGTTGCCCCGCTGACTCTCCGGACATACCCTCAGACGCACCACCGCTCGGCGGCGTTCCCGGGGCAGCGATAGCGACCAGGTCCGTGCGCCGCGCCGGAGCAGCTGGTATTAAGGTCTCCCACCGGAGGGCGGCTACGTTGGCTAACAATTCCAGCGCCGCAGCCTCGGTGACTCCACTTACAAACAGCACTCCGTGAACGGCGCCGCGGACCGTCAGCGGGTAGAGGTGGACCCGTTCCTCCGTCTCACGGTCGAGGCATTCCGCCAGCGCGTCGGAGATTTCGGCAGCGGTTCCGAGCGCTACAACCGGATCGCCGGTCTCAATCGCGGCCTGAAACGCAGCAGCCGCATTCGGCGCGAACGTAAGCGGCAGAGCGCCCATTCGACGCGCCGCAATCACCTCAGCGTCTCCCGCGGCTCTGAACACAACCACGGCGGAACGCGCGCCAAACGGAGCCGCGAGCTCCACCAGCAATGCCGCGCTCTCCGCAACGGTTGGCGCGTTCCGCAGCCTTCGCAGGCCCTGGTTTAGATCCTCAGCGAGCCTCGTCCGCGCGTTACTCGCAGCCGTCTTGGCGTGCAAATCGCGCTCGGCTGCGGTCATTTGTTCCATTTCGCTGAGCAGCGCTTCGAATCGCGCGCGCGCTACCGCTTGCCGGCTCTCGAACCCGCTTTCCATCGCTAAATCTATGTTAGGACAGATTCACGCTATGCCGTGCCATTCTGCCATGATCGGGTTGCACAAAACGCAGTTCGAAGAACGCGCTACCGTTCTCTCATGGACAAATTTCTTTCCGGTAAGACAGCTGTCGTGACCGGCGGCACTCGCGGCATCGGCTACGCCATCGCCGAGTCACTTGCCGACGCCGGCGCGGAAGTGCTGATCTGCGGCCGCACCGAAACCAGTGTGAACGACGCCGTCGAACGCCTCCGATCCGACACCGGTTCGCAATCGATCGAAGGCCGCGCCACCGACGTGTCGATTTGGCACGAAGTGTTCGAGCTTTTCCAATTTGCGGACCGGAAATGGCACAAACTCGATGTGCTGGTCAACAACGCGGGCGTCGGAATCTTCGCGCCGGTGGCGGATCTGACGCCCGACGATTGGCACAAAGTCATCGATCTGAATCTCAGTGGACTGTACTATTGCTGCCATGCCGCGCTCCCGCTTTTGCGCGCCGCGGGCGACTCTTACGTATTCAATATTTCAAGCCTCGCCGGCCGCAATCCATTCGCCGGAGGCGCCGCTTATAATGCATCCAAATTCGGCGTAAACGGTTTCACCGAAGCGCTGATGTTGGATCATCGTAACGACGGCTTAAGAGTCACTTCGATCATGCCTGGCAGTGTTGCGACGGATTTCGGGCATGTTCCCGGACAGGGTGGAAACGACGACTGGAAGATTCAACCGAGGGACATCGCGGACGTCGTGATGGCTTTGCTGCGCTTGCCGCCGCGTTCGTTAGTGAGTCGGGTCGAGATGCGCCCGAGCCGTCCGCCGAAAAAGTAACTTAGCTTGCTGCTAAATCACACATGTTCGCGTCCGCGTCTGACGGAAGTCAGCATGCAATCAGTACTTACCGAACGGTTCCTAATGAATGTTTCGTAACGCTCCTTACGCGATGGCAACCCGCGTGCTTTTAAAGGAGTCAACAACGGTGAGAGTTGATGTCGACGCTTTGGACACCAAAGAGCCGCGGGGAGAAAAACACGATGCTGCGCACAGCGAAACGCTTAGATCCGACGCAAACGGGCCACGACGCGGAGAAACTGAATCACGACCTGTTCAGGCGCATCGTCGGGCAGGATGATGCGATTTCGCAAATCGTCAGCTTATATCAGACGTTCTTAGCCGGAATGGCGAGCCCCGGGCGTCCCGTCGGGAACCTTCTGTTCCTCGGACCAACCGGTTCCGGTAAGACCCGGATGGTCGAAGCTGTCGCTGAATCGCTCGTCGGTGACATGCGCGCCGTAATTAAGATTGACTGCGCGGAATTTCAACATAGTCACGAGATTGCAAAACTAATCGGCTCACCTCCGGGGTATCTCGGCCACCGCGAAACGCATCCGCTGCTCAGCCAGGAAGTGTTGAACCAATACCACACGGATCGGGTCAAAGTCAGCTTCGTGCTCTTCGACGAGATCGAAAAGGCCAGCGACTCTTTGTGGAACCTGCTCCTCGGCATCCTCGATAAGGCGACGTTGACGTTGGGCGACAATCGGCGAGTTGATTTTTCCCGCGCGATGATTTTCATGACCAGCAATCTAGGCGCGCACGAGATGAACTCGATCTTGATGCCAAAGCTCGGCTTCCAGGCGTGCAACGCTTCCGCCCAGAACACCGGCCGCACGGATGAAAAGATGTGCGACAAGATTACGAAATCCGCGGTGGAAGCAGCCCGCCGCAAGTTTACCCCTGAGTTCATGAACCGCATCGATAAGGTGATCGTGTTTAAGCCGCTCGGGACGCCGGAGCTCGAAAAGATACTTGACATCGAATTGAATGCGGTGCAGCAACGCGTGTTCTCCTCTCCTGCCTCTTCGCCGTTCGTCTTCACCCTTACCGCGGCTGCGAAACAGTTCCTTTTGACGGAAGGAACCGATCTGAAATACGGCGCACGCCACTTGAAGCGCGCAATCGAGCGATCGCTGGTTTATCCGCTGTCGAACCTCGTCGCCAGCTGCCAGCTAATGGGCGGCGATCTGGTCAAGATCGATTTCGACGAGGCTCTGGGGATCCTCTCGTTCGTTAAGGAAGCTGAAAATCTACCGGCTTACGCGATGGCTCAAATGGTGGATCACTCGATCACCATGCCCGCTAACGCCGCAGCCGCGATACACGAATTCGAACTTCCGAAGGTTGCCGGCGCGAAGTCGCGCCGGGCCTGAGTTTCGTACTCGTCTAACGACGCGGGGAGCGGGTCGCGTCTTCGTTTAGATATTGTTCCCTGTGCGCGGTCTTCGTCGAAAATGGCTGCAACATATGCTGTTCCACCCCGATAGGGTCAACGCGGAGGACCCTCCCTTTCGGTCGGGCTCGGAGTGGGGCTGTACGGCTCACTCGGTATACCCGGTGTCCGGCGCAGTAGAATTAGCTACTCGTCCCGACGACCTTAGCGCAAGTGAAGTCACTTGCTTCCCACTCCGTGGGGCGCTTGGTCTCGATGGTCACCATTGTTCCCGAGAAGTCCGGGAAGGTGAAGGTGACGCCTTCGTTATAAGTCGCCGCGGTCTCTCGCAGGAAGTTCATGGCGATGCACTCGCCCAGGGCAAGGGAAGCGCTGGAATCGGAGCGCCAGTGTACGCCGGCCATATTGCGCGAGTTGGCGATGTCTCCGGCCAGCTTGTTGAGTTCTCCCCAAATGGTTAGCGTGCTCGCGTCGCCGGTCCACGGCACT
>NZ_CAJCHS010000219.1 GCF_903970205.1 Nevskia soli
AAGCAGGCCGAGCCGATCGCACCAAATCCGCCCGTTGAAAGACCGCTGCAAACGGCGGCGCAGATTATCCTCGACAGCATGAAGGATGTTCCGCCTGAAATCATGGCGACCCTGCCGACGGACGGAGCCAGTCAGCACGACCATTACATTTACGGTTGGCCGAAGCGCGACGAATGACGGGCTTTTCACGAGCGGGCAACGTCGCCCATCTTGACGACCGACGAAGTGTTGACCGAATACCTTACTTTCTTCTCAACCACGTCTTTTCGCCGTAGAGCAGCGGAAGGTGTCGAACGTCTGTTGGCAAGCGCCGTCGTTCGGGTGCTTCCATAGAGCCGGGCATCTTTTCGCGCCGGACTATAACTCTACGGGAAGGGCTGACCGAGGTCCTCACTAACGATCGACATTTTGAACAGGAAGGGTTTCGCGCTCTGTTCCGCTGAGGTTAGGCCGCCGGTCGCTTTACGGAGCTGTGCGCTTTTGGGGGAATTCCGCTCTCTCGCGGTAGAAGGCATTCGAAGGTTCTTTTCCGGAGCACCAGCTCCATTACTGTCGCGGCTCAGAGTGGGGACTTAGTGTCGAAGGTATCGTAGACTAACCGCGAATGATGCGCACTTATCCGGACCGTCCCCGGCTCGGCGTCGGCGGCGTGGCGATCGATCGCGATCGCGTGCTGCTGGTGCGCCGCGGGAACGAGCCGTTAGTGAAGGCGCCGTAGGATGCCTGTGCAAGGGCTGGTTACGGTTCTTTCAACGAGGCAGGGACAATGACTTTGATCGATTCGTAAAGTGCGAAATCGTCTCCGTTCAATGTTAGGATTCGGTGCACTCCGTGGACTGTCATCATGGCAACCAGATGGGCGTCATGGGCTTGCTTTCCTGAAACCCCGTGCTGCATTACAAGGTTTTGCCAGATCTCCACAACTTGCGGCGTGTAAGGAAGCAGCCGAAAGAAATTGCGGATGCCAGCGAGTTCATCCCCCGCCTCTGCGGTTGTCAGCCCAAGGCCGTTCTCTTTGGTTGAGCGGGTAGCGACAGCCCAAAACTCAATTAGATTCTGGGGCGCGATGACAAGCGATTCGTTGCGCAACCGCAAAATAGAGAGTGCCCGGTTTACGGCCCGGCTGTACGGGTCGTCGGTAAAAGGCCGCGATCAGCATAGATCGATTCGCGGCTGATGGCTTCGTCCGACAGTACGGGTAGATTACGACCCGCATGGCTACACGTCCATGCCTCGAACTGGCGCACCCATTCTTGTGGTGGCAAATCGTACGCCGGGAGCGAGGGTTCTGCCGGGATCGAGATCCGTTCCAGCACGAGATTTTGAACGAAGTCCGAGACGTTAAGCCCCTCCGCATTAGCGCGGGCGAGCAAATCGGCTTCAGTCTCGGGGTTGAGTCTTAGAGTAACGGTCACAACACCTTATTATCTCAGTTTACGGTCAGGCCGGACGGCAAGCGAAATGGAGCGCCGGTGGAGGCGGGCTCAGGAGGTGAGTCTCTCAGTGTTTTGCGGGGTTGGTCGATCCGATCCCAAATCCTGGGTAGTAAGCGGCGTGGCTCAAAGTGTCACGAATAATCGCCGACGAACTGCGAAGGTATCGTAGACTAACCGCGAATGATGCGCACTTATCCGGACCGTCCCTGGCTCGGCGTCGGCGGCGTGGCGATCGAGGGCGACCGCGTGCTGCTGGTGCGCCGCGGGAATGAGCCGTTCCTCGGGTTCTGGTCGATCCCCGGCGGGATCGTCGAAACCGGTGAGACTCTCGCCGACGCCGTGCGGCGGGAGATGCGTGAGGAGACCGGTTTGCTGGTGGAACCGATCGAGGTCGTGCATGTTTTCGAGAGTATTCGGCCGGATAAGTCCGGTGGAATCGCGTTTCACTTTGTGGTGATCGACTACGTGTGCCGCGTGGTGGGCGGTCAACTTGCGGCGGCGGACGATGTGCTCGATGCGCAATGGTTCCAGCGCGGAAAGCTGCCCGAGCCGATCACGGACGGCGCCCCGAGTGTGATCGAGAAGGCGTTCGGCTCACTTGATGGCTGACGCCGCATTCTGGTGCTCGAGGGCGGCCACGGCGGCGCGTTCCATGGCGGTGCGGGGCGCGCTTTCTCCCGTCCACAATTCGAATTGCGCCACGGCCTGTTCGATAAACATCTCGATACCCGAGACGACGGCGCTGCCCTGCTCTTTGGCGCGCTGGAGCAACAGCGTCTCCATCGGGTTATACACCATATCGAAGACAAGCTCAGCCGGGATGCGCCGGTTGAAAAAGCAGTCGTTCACATGGGGGTACATGCCGACGGGGGTGGCGTGCACGAGCGCGTCGAACTCGCGGGCCTCCGCCTCCGTGCGCGAGAGCGCTTCGGCGCCGGTGGCGCGGGCCAGCATGCGAATCGTCTCCTGATTGCGCCCGGTGACGGAGAGCTGCGCGCCCGCATCATGGAGGGCGAATGCGGCCGCGCGCGCCGCGCCTCCCGCGCCCGCGATCAGCACGCGGCAGCCCCGGATGCGCATTCGCTTTTCGAGCGGCTTGATCACGGCCGCCGCGTCCGTGTTGGTCCCGCGCCATTTGCCGGCTTTGTGCCATACGGTGTTGACGGCTCCGATGCGGCGCGCCAAAGGGTCAATCACGTCGAGATAGCGCATGACGCGCTGCTTGTGCGGGAGGGTCACGCTGAAGCCGGAGAGTTCCATCTCCGCCGCGAGTTTCATGAAGTCGCGAAGCTGCCCGGTGGCGACCAGCATGGGGAAGTAGACGGCGTCGATGCGGAGCGTCTGGAAGGCGCGGTTGTGAATGGCGGGCGATAGAGAATGGCGCACGGGATCGGCGACGACGCAGAAGACTTTGCACTTGCGCGTGAGCCGGTCAATCCGATATTGCTCGCGCAGCAGATGCGCGCTCACCTGTCCGGCGGCGGTTCCGGCCACGCTGCATGGCGAAGCGTAAGTGAACAGGCCATGGTACGCGGGCGAAAGAACACGCGATGCGAATCCCATTTCGCCCATCGCTAGAAGGATGAGGGGAAGCTTCGGATGCTTCTTTCCGATGGCGAGGAGGCGACCGACATCGGACGGCTTGCGCGCGGCGGCGGCGAGTTTATACGCGTCAGCTGAATGGCGGGTCAGCCGCCGAAGAACGGGATCGAGGTTCGGCGTGGTGTCGAAGTTGTGCCAGGAAAGGACCAGCTTCGCCCGCGTGCGCAATTGCGCGGCGCCCGCGGCAGCCGCTTCGGCGGTCTCAATTTCCAAGTCAACGGCTTGGGCGCCCGCATCGATCGCCGCGTTCAAAATCTCAAGCTCGCGCTCGACGCTGCCCTCGAAGCGTCCCGCGTTGTGGTGACGGCGGCAGGTGGCGAGGATGGTCGCTTGCGGATGTTTTTCCAGAATCGTCCGGATGGCTGCGACGCCACGCTCCGGAGCGGGTAAGTAATCCAGCCTGAGTTCGAGAAAACTTTCCCCGTTGCCGAGCTCCTGGCAAGCCTGTGCCAGCAGCGTCTCGCTGCGCGGAAGACCGAGCGCGACGCAAATTTTGGGAAATGGCTGGCGCGACGTCATCCAGGTTCGAGTAGGTTCAAGTGTACTGCAATATTATGGCCGCGATCGGGGTTCGTTCGCTGGCAACCGCTCCGTGGCCGTCGCGGCTCCCTCGAAAATGACCGCCGACATACACCGTGCTATTCGGCTAGGGTCAACGCGGCTGACAGCAGAGGACCCTCCCTTTCGGTCGGGCTCGGAGTGGGGCTTTACGGTCCCTTTTCATCCTTGGTTGTGAACCGAAGTCCGTGGCCGTCGCGGCTCCCTCGAAAATGACCGCCGACATACACCGTGCTATTCGGATAGGGTCAACGCGGCTGACAGCAGAGGACCCTCCCTTTCGGTCGGGCTCGGAGTGGGGCTGAACGGTCCCTTTTCATCCTTGGTTGTGAACCGAACGGGCGCGGGAACCGATGAAAGCGAAGTAGGCGACGACAAGATAACAGAGCAGGGGAACAAGGTAAGCGGTCGCCATGCTGGTGCGCCCGGCGGCCCAGCCTACGGCCGGCGTGATCACTGCGCCGCCGATGATCGCCATCACGATTACCGAGGCGCCCAAAGTCGTCTTCGGGCCAAGTCGCTTCAGTCCCAGCGCGAAGATCGTGGGATACATCAATGACATGAAGAAGCTGGTCGACATTAACGTCCAAAGCCCCAGCCAGCCGGGCAGTGTTATGGATACCGCAAGAAGCACGACGTTCGCCAAAGCGTAGGAACCCATCAGCACGTTAGGACTGATGAACTGCATGAGAAACGTGGAGACGAAACGCCCGACGGCGAAGAGCAGGAGCGTTCCACTTAGGAAATACCCGGCGATTTTCTCCGGTTGGTGTGTGTACTCCTGCACATACTGGATGAGGAAACTCCAGGTGCCGACTTGGGCGCCGACATAGAAGAACTGCGCGGCGACGGCCCAGACAAAATGCGGAATGCGCAGGAGACTGCCGAGCGTGCCATGCTCGTCCGCCGCCAACGGGCGATCGGGCGACGCACGGGGAGGAAAGCGGACGCGCAGCAGAGCCATCGCAAACAGGAACACCACCGCGCTGAGTACAAGGTAAGGAGTAATCACGCGCAAGGTTTCACGGTGCAGATAGGCGGTATACTGCCCGGCCGCTTTCATAGCTTGGGCCTGCGTCGCCGTGGGCTCAATGCCGGAAAAGATGAATACCGTACCTATAAGTGCTCCGGCGATGGTACCGGGCGGGTTGAACGCCTGGGCTAAGTTAAGCCGGCGCTCCGACGTTTCCGGCTCGCCCAGTTGCGCGATGAAAGAGCCGGCGCCGGTCTCCAGGAAAGCAAGTCCCGAAGCAATCACGAAGAGCGCCGCTAAGAAGAAGCTATAGCGATTCACTTCGGCCGCGGGCCAGAAGAGCAGACATCCGAGAGCATAAAGAAGCAGGCCGGATACCAGCCCGATGCGGTATCCGTAGCGGCGCAGCACAAACGCAGCCGGCATGGAGATGCAGAAGTAGCCAAGGTAGAAAGCCGACTGCACGAGTCCGGCCTGGAGGCGCGAGATCTGAAACGACTTCATGAACTGCCGGATCAGCACGTCGTTGAGATTATTAGGCAGCGCCCACAGGAAGAAGAGCGCCGTCACCATGAAGAAAGGCGTGCGATACCGCGCGTCGAACAGCGGCAGGGGTTGGATTGGTTTTTGCATGAAGGAACTAAGTTCGGGCAACGGGCGTAGTTACTTGCTTTCGCGGGTTCTTGAGTCCAGTAGTTAACTTATTGCTTACTTCGCGAATGACACGAGGTGCTAAGTGCTCCCGGTTCGCTGCGAGGTACTGCGTGACTTCTTCCGGCGCGCGTTTCGCCAGCGCGCGCAATGCCCACGACATCGCCTTCACGACCATATCGTCGCGGTCGTTCAACAGAATGTTACAAATGGCGAACGTGCGCCGCGGGTCGCCGCCCGCAGCCGCATTCAGGGGCACCGTGCTGACCAGCGCCGCGCGACGCCACCACCGGTCTTCCGACTTGGCCCAGCGCCGAATGGCCGCATCCGGTATCCGGCCGCTCCGCCATGCGGGACCGGCGATCGAAGGCGCGAAGGTGTCGACGTCCGACCAGCTTTGGATCCCGGAGCCGAGCGCCTCCACTTCAGCGACGGTGATCGACTGCATCGCCGCCGCATGGTGCTGGACCAGTTCGTAAGCCACGAATCGGGCGAAGGAAGCGCGCCGGATCAGTTCATGGGCCAGTTCGAGCACGGTGTCACGATCGAGACCCGCGATCTGCTTCGACGCCCGCCTCCGGATGGCGCGCATCGCGGGGGTGGTCGGCTCGCCCTGCCTCATGTCAGCCAGGATTCGAGCCGCGAGCCTGACGGATTCAGAGCCCATGGAGGCACTTTACCCGGTCCGGCGAATTTCGGCTAAAACTTTTGGGCTCTTCAGCCGAAATATTCGTATGCTCGAAAATTCCGTCTTCCAACGGAAGAGTGAAACCGGCCGGTTGAATCCGGCATTGAAAGCGAGGAATCATCGTTTGTATTTTGCCAAGTTTTTACCATTAGTCATCGCGGCCGCCGGCTTGCCCGTGTTCGCGCAAGCTCCGGGCGCGGTCGATTCGACCGAGTCGGTGATGCGGATCGCCCCGCACCAGCACGCTCCGATCAGGATCAAGGAGCGCCACGACGACGGCACGTCCACCAGTACGAACTGGAGCGGCTACGCGGTCGCGGCTTCCAAAGACGCCGTTACCTCCGTCAAAGCATCATGGAAAGTACCCGCGGCCACCTGTAACGGCTCCGGTCCGAAGACCGGGTACGCCGCCTTCTGGGTCGGGATCGACGGCTACAACTCGAATAGCGTCGAGCAGATCGGCACGGATTCCGACTGTTCGAGCGGATCGCCCGTTTACTACTCCTGGTACGAATTCTATCCGGCGCCTTCTTATGAGACCACGATGAGCATTGAATCGGGCGATATCATTTCGGCCTCGGTGACTTATTCCTCTTCCGAGTTCACTGTGAAAATTACGGATGAACGGACCGGGCAGTCGTTTACGAAGAGCAAGGCAGTTAGTACGGCGAAGCGTTCTTCCGCCGAATGGATTGCGGAGGCGCCCTCCACCAATACCGGGGTCCTGCCGCTCTCCGATTTCGGCACGGTCTTCTTCGGTGACGATTCAACCGGCATCGCGGGAACCAACTACGCGACGATCAGCGGACAAACCCTGCCGATCGGTGGCTTTTCGAGCTCCAGCGTACAAGAAATCACGATGGAAACGTCGGGCGGTTCCGTTGAAGCGAAGCCGACCGCGCTTTCGTCGGATAAGACCAGCTTCTCGGTCCAGTGGTACTAACTCCCTGACGGCGTTCTAGTTTGGGTGAGTGGACCGGACAACCGTCCGCTCACCGCAAGGGTGTTGCTCACCTCAGGTAGGGGATATAGGAGCTAACTTGCTGCCGGTAAACCCGAAAATCGTCCGCAAAGCCGGCGGCTAACAACCTATCTTCAATGCGCGCTCGAATTTCCGTGCCGGCAACCATGAGAGCGATAGCAAGCAGCAAGAGCGGTAGAGGCGTGATGACGAATCCAGTGCCCAGAAGCAGGCAAAACATCGAGGCGTAGATCGGGTGCCGGATGATGCGATAGGGTCCGGACCGGATCAATTGATGATCGGCGCTCAATGCGGCATCGAGGCGCAGGTGTTTTCCGAGCGCGCGCGCCGCCGTCCAGGACAAAGTGCCGGCGAGCGCAAGGAAGAGGACCGCGAGCGTCATTCGCCACGGGCCGGGAGAGTGCGTCCAGAACGGGCTCTGCCACAACACGGAGTACGCCGCGGCTTGCAGGAGGATTCCCCATCGCGCGTTCCGGTCCCGGACCGCGGCGCCACCGAACTTCCAACCGGTCAGAAGGAACGGCGCCAACCAAATGAGCCACGCAGCCGCTAGCAGTACGTAGCCGGTGATGGGCATTTTCGTGAGTATACTCTCGGACACGGGGCACCCGCTAAACTCATCTATTCCGCCGAATGTCGCTGCGCAAGCTTCCGTCCCGATCCGCGCTTCTCACCGCCGCATGCACTTCTATCGTCTTCCTGCTGAACGCGATCATCTGCCGCCCGCTGTTTCGGACCGAGTGGGTGGTCCACATGTTCTCGATCGAAGCGGCCTACATCGCGCTCACCCGCTACGTCCTCGATAACTTCCCCGACCTTACCTGGTTTCCGCTCTGGAATAACGGCGAGCTATTCCAATCCACTTACCAGCCGGGGCTCCCGCTGATCTGCGCCGCCGTCGCGCACGTGCTGCATGTCGACGCCGCGCGCGGTTATCACATCACCATCGCTCTGTTCTACTGTCTGGGCCCGGTCGGCATGTTTTTCCTTGCGTACCGGATCAGCGGACGCCGCGATATCGGCATGTTGGCCGCCCTGCTGTTCTCGCTGTTCTCGCCATCGGCATTCATTCCGGTGATTACGAAGGACATGGGCGGCTTTCTGCACGCCCGCCGGTTTCAGGCGCTCGCGTACTTCGGCGAAGGGCCGAACGTCAGCGGTCTCAACATCGTGCCGTTCGCGCTACTGGCGCTGGATGCTGTCTACCGGCGATTAACGGCGTGGCGCTTCACCCTCGCGGCCATCCTCCTGGGACTTACAGTTATCGTTAGTTGGCCGGCAAGTCTGGTGATGGCTTGCGGAGTACTTGCGTATCTGATGTCCCGCGATTGGCCCGAAGCACGTGCGCGATTGGTGCGGCTCGCGGTACTCGCGGTCGCGGCTTACTTACTCATCGCCCCGCTCGATCTACCATCCACCATTCGCGATAACCAGCGCAACTCGCAACTTATCGGCGGTCCTTATCCGTACACCCGCGCGCATATCTTCTACTTCAGTGGGCTTGCCCTGACGCTGATCGCGTCACGCGTTCTGCTGCGCCGCTTCCACGTGCCGCGCTTACTTGAATTCGGATGGTATTGGTTCCTGATTCCAGGGACGGTCGCACTTACAGCCTTCAAATTCCATATCGCTCTGTGGCCGCAGCCGGAGCGCTTCCACATCGGGATGGAGCTTGGCATCGCTATGGGCGCCGCTGCTGTGATGGCTTTGGCCCTCGATCGTTTCGGCGATTATCGCATCTCGATGCTGATCGTGCTCGCCGTTCTCGCGCTGGTTCAGACCCGAACTTATACGCGCTATGTACGGGATGTCGAGCGCCCGATAGACATTACGAGCACGTACGAATGGCAGGCCTCGCACTGGCTCGACACCCACTTACACGACCAGCGCGTGTACTTACTGGGTTCCATTCAGTTCTGGATCAACGCCTGGTCCGACCAACCGCAAGTTACCGGCTGCTGCCTGCCGGGACTACCCAACTATATGAGCTGGGTTGTAGGCTATCAGGTCGGCTCGGACGATGGCGCCGGTTCGCACGGCGAGGAGTACGCGGAGTTATGGCTGCGCACGTGGGGCGCGCAGGCCGTGGTCGTGAACGGCCCCAACACCCGCGATTCCTACCATGGTTGGGTACATCCGCATAAGTTCGATCCGTACTTTCCGTTGGTGTGGCAGCAGGGTGACGACCGGATTTATCGCATCCCTACGCTGACGACGTCGCTCGCGCATGTTATCCACGCGAATGAGGTCATCTCGCGCACTCCGGTTAACGGGGTCGATGTAGAGCCGATTCGACCCTACGTTCGCGCGCTGACCGATCCTACGCGGCCGGCCGCTAGCTTCACGTGGCGCAACCGGCACGAGGCGCAGATCTCCGCCGCCAATCTTCCCGCAAAGGATCTGATCTCGATTCAGGAGACGTGGAGTCCTGGGTGGCATGCTCGTGCGGGCGGACGGCCGGTTGAAGTGCGGCGTGATGCGATGGGATTTCTGCTGCTCGCGCCCCACACTGGGGGTGACTTACTGATTGACCTTAGTTTCGATGGTGGTCCGGAAGGGCGGTTGTTTAATCTCTTGTCGATTGCGACAATGCTCGCGCTTCTAATCTGGCTTGTGCTATCGGAGTTCAGAAGACGCGCAGTTCGCCGCAATCGAGGCGCGCCTCGCCCAACTCCGCCCGCAGCTTGATTACTCCCGGGGGCACGCGCTCACTAAGTTGAAGATTCACCTGTCGTTTGCCCGTTTTCTCTTCGATGAAGAGGACGGACGCGCGTTCCTCACCGGCGAATACTCGCAAGTTATTCTTGTCCACGTTAGCCGGCAATCCCGAGAACCACATAGAGACGACGCGGCCACGCGAGAGGTCTAACTCATTGGGCCGCCAAGTCGCGCCATCCTGAATCCCTTCGAATCGGACGTCCAAGTCAGTTAGCGGGATATCTACCGCAATCGGTTTCGCATTACTCGGCCGGCTGCCACGCGCGCGCACGCGAACGTCGTGCCATCCAGGCGCAAGACCCGGAGGCAAACGGAATCCGAACTCGTAGAGTCCCTCATCGTGCTTGCGCTTCAACTGAAGCGGGATGCTGCCAAACCGATCTACCGACGGCTGCAAATCCGAGACGGTCAACCCTGGCTCGTTCGAGCGGATCATGCAGGTGATCGAATCGTCCTTAGCTCCGTTGAAGTTGATTCCGAAGTCCTCGTGATGAATCGCGAATACTAACTCCGGGCCGGGTCCCGCGTCCTTGCTGACCGGCTCCCACTCACGATAACAAGTCACGGCCGCGCCATACTCCGAAGCCCCTTGCGACTTGACTCTTGCAAACCCAGCTACCCGGCAGAAGGCGAGCAGACAAGGCAGGTTCGGCGCACACCAGTTATCCGTCTGTCCGCCGAATTCATCGCGCTCAAAGAACTCCATCATGGGGCGGTCCATCACTACACCATCGGCGAACCGGCGATGGAGCACGAACGAATCGATGCCGGCCATACCGCGCGTCACCGCGCAAACGCGCTCGAGTCCCAGCAGCGGATGCTTCAAGTGATAGAGCACGCCCATGAAGAGCACTACGTCAAATTGGCCCAGGGTCTGAGGGCTGATGTCGTAGACATCCATCTGACGGTAGTCGATGCGCGAGTTAAAGCGCTTATGTAAGTCGCGGAAGCGTGGATTATCGATAACATCGATGGCCACAACATCCGCGCCGCGGCGCTCCAGTTCGAAGGCGAACCATCCGTCCCAAGTGCCGATATCAAGGGCGCGTTTACCGCTTAGGTCGGCCGGTACTCCCAACATTTCAAGCCGCAGGCGTTGACCTTCAAGCGTGTTGGCTCCGCGAATCTCGGTTCCATCCGGGAGTTCGAAGCTGTGCCAGAAGCCGTCGCGGTCAAGGAAAGACTGCAAACGGCCGACATGTTCGAACCGTTCGCTTTTCTGCTCTTCGATCACTATGATCCGAACGTAGCATGCCGCGCGTCACGCAGATGATGCGGGCGGGGGTTTCGGGAGGTTTGCGGGTAGATCGATGACTCCGGACATACGCGAACCCCCTCCGTTGCCGTCTGATCGGCTTGCCTAACGTTTGTCGGCCTTTTGGCGCAAATCGGGAATCCGTAACAGGTACTCCGCTTTCCCGCGGTAAAGGGCATTCGAAGGTTCTTTTCCGGAGCACCAGCTCCATTACTGTCGCGGCTCAGTATGCGGATTAGTGGTCGTCCGTGGATTCGTGTCGTCGGCGCGGGTTAGTGGTCGTGGGTTAGTAGTGGTGGATTAGTGGTCGTGGATTGGTGGTCGCCGGTGGATCTTTCGTCGTCGGGGGATTCTTGGGGTTTTCGGGGCTACGCCGATAAGAACAGGGGCCAGTTCGTTTTTCAGCCTGTTAATTAACCCGCACGGCGTACTCGTTGCCTCGACAACCATTCACATCGGGACTTAGCACCACTTCGCCCGCGGCGTCGTTGGGCATCACGAACTGAACCTGATTCGCGCTGTGAAAGGTCGTCGCGATTCTTTGCCCGTTGACCCAAATGAATACGGCGTCTTTTGACGTGCCGAAATTGAGTCCGTAGATGGCTACCTGACCGCCCGCCTTTAACTCGGGTTTTCCATATCCGTTCACGATTCCGCCGGGCGCAATTTGCGGGGGCTCGACAGTCGCGTAGGTTTCTCGCGCAACTTCGACCGTTGGCGGTATGTTGGCCATTAAGTACACATAGGCAGCAAACGCGGGAACTCCCGCGACGAGTGCAATCCAGATTCCTCGAACGCGGATTAATAGGAGGAGTATCGTGAGCGCCGTGAGGCACCGGCCTAGCCAAACGGGCCATGCCGCTCCGAAGTGTAGTTGTAAGTGCTTCTGTCCCGGCCCAGGGTGAATTAGTAAGAATCCGATCGGATCCCGACTCGTTTCGGCGCCCGCGGCGCGCCAACCCGACGCGTAGTTTGACTTTACGAGTACGGCCTCGCCGGGCGCGAGATCCGTATCGATCTCGGCTGTATCGAAATCGTTCCACTTGATCGAGGCAGCGCGCTTGCCCCGCGCCCACGCGACGTACTGTTGAAGGAATGGTTCGTCATCGATCGCGCGAATCTGTGGGATCGCTTTCAGTGCGTCGAGATCGACAACCACGGCGTCGCTTAGATCGCGTCCCGTGGTGTCGTAGATCCAGTTGTCGCCGGTATCGTGCCAAGCCGTTGGGAAGGCGGAAGCCCATCGCTCGGGTTGCGCATACGCATGATAGTATTCGCGCGACCTTGCTCCGTGCACCACGGCATAGCGTACGTTTACTGCCTCCAGCCACAACTTCGATACCGGCACGGCGCGCGTGGAGCAGCTCAGCGAGACGTAGCGCTGTACTGCGTAGGGCAGAAAGTTAGTTAGGTCCTGATTGGTGCCGCCGACTTCGGGTAAGTCGGTCCAGAACGGCAGCGTCTCCTCGACTTCGCCCGATGCGAATACGCGCGATTGCCCGGCGTGTACTTTCAACCATTGCGCGATCGGGTACACGACGCCGGTTTCGATGTTTGTACCTTTAGGGAAGAATCGCCAGGGTCCGCGCAGAAATTCCCGGCCCGAGTAGAGTCCGAGGATCGCGGCTAGGGCGAAAACGATCGCTCGATTCCAACGGATCGCCCATAGAACCGCGGTCAACGCCAGTACCGTTCCCGCGTTTAACTCCAACACGCATCGGTTCGGCGCCGGGACAACGAAGCTTCCCGCCCATGTAAAAGCCAGAACGACCGCGCCTCCCGAAGCTACCCAACCGAGAACAAAGGCGAATTGCGGGGCCAACTTACTTAAGGACGCGAATAACACGACGACTACCGCAGCAACTAATAACAGCCAAGTCGTCCGGTCCCACGGCGCCGGTGCGATCGGCACATAGTTCAGTCCGACGCGCTTCAACAGTGACGTGGAAACAAAGTAATCCGGGGTCATCCAGAAGGCGGAGAGCCCGTAGCCGATCCCTACCGTCGCGCCTACCCGCAGCCAGGACTTCGTTCGCGCCGTGACGATACCAATGAGTGGAAAGAGCAGACCGATGACTGCCGGCCAACTCGTCAAGAACACCAAACCGGTAAGTACGGCGCCGAGTACCCAGCGCTCGCGCCACATCGCCGCCACCGCCAGCAGCGCCAGTGGAAAGGCAACCAGGTGTCCCGCTTCCTCGTAGTAAGCGAACGTCACAAAAGGCCAGGGGGCGTGACCGATAACCGAAGTTAGATTCCGCCACAACGCAGTTAAATAGATGACGGACGGGAACAAGCTATACGCGACGCCCGCAAACAACGCCGCCAGCCGGGACTGAAACAGTTGCCAGGCCAGAACATATAAGCAGACCGGGGTGATGGCGAAGGCGAAGCTTGTAACTGCGCGGAAGGCGTGGGCCAGCGACATCCAGCGCATGGCCGCGACGGTCGCATACATTACAGGCGGGTATAAGTACCGCATGGGCGCGCCGCAATAGTGCAGCGCATTCCAGGTCCACGGATGGTCGCGGAACAGCCGGATTACCGCCAGGTAGATGGTCCCGTTATTCCATAGCTGCTCCGAGTACTCGATGCGCAGATACGGCAGGATCAACAACAAGTTCCCGGCGAATAGGAATAACCCGAGAAGTAAGTGCGAGACGAATGCAACTCTACGGTTCGGCAAGAAATTCCATGATCTCGCGGATGCGCGAGCGATTGGTTCAGGCATGTGGTTCAGGCGGGCGGATCTCGTCTTCAGGCCGCCGGTCTCCATGACCGGCCGGTCTGATGAATGTACACCTTTTCACAATCGCGAAGCTGAAAAATCCTGAAACCTCACACCGCGCTCCAGTAATCCCATGGGCATGAGGGCCATGGTGTTCCGGTTACTCTATTGTTTCGGATTAGTTATTGTCATCCAACGCAGTGCTGCGGCCGCGCGTTTGACCGCGGAGACATTGGCCGCGTGGGACGAGCAGGTCCGGACGGCTCGTGCGCAAGTCGAGCGCGAAGCCCAATCGCCGCAAACCTTTCTGACGGGACCGGCGGTGCGGTTCCTGGTTGAATCGCCCGAGCCGTCGGGTTGTCCGGTACCCGACGGCCTGATCCATCACTGGTTCGGGACTGAATTGATTCCGCACGCCCGGGCGTCCGGCCTGCTCTCCGTGCTGCAGCGCTACGACGCTTACGCCGAGGTGTTCCCGCCGGTGGTGGTGGAGGCGCGCCTGCTGAATCGCGACGGCCCTACCTTCGACTATCACCTGAAATTCATTCAGAAGGGGCTCGGAGTGCGATCGGGACTTCTGGCCGACTTCCGGTCCCGCTATGTGCAGGTGGATGCAAAGTCCGGATATATCGTTACCGAATCGTTGAAGTTAATCGAACTGCAAAGTCCGGGCAAGCCGGATGAGCGGCAGCTTTCTCTGGCAGAGTCGAAAGGCTTCGTCGAAAGGTCGTTCACCCTTCTGAGGTACCGCGAAACCGATCAGGGCGTTCTTATCCGGATGGAGTCCATGATGTTGAGCCGCGATGTGCCGAGCTCGATCCGGTGGCTAGTCTCACCGTTTATCCATAAGTTCGCGCGGCAGACGATGTCGACGACTCTGGAGCGCATCAAAGATCGGGTGTGCAGCGAATCGGATAGCATTTCGGTAGCGAAGCGCTAAGTTCGTTTGCGATTTTGCTTTCCGGCACTACTTTCCGGCGCTACCGAATCGCTGTGGGGAACTTAGAGCAGCGCAGTCGCCGCGAATCCCGGAGTTACGGCTTTCATCGCGAAGGCGAACCGTCATTCGGTCGCGACGAGACGATAGACATCATCGGGCCGAAGCCCGGTTATTCGCGTGAGATAGGTACTCTGTTCGACGCGAACGCCCACACGATCGGAACCTTACTTGGGTTTGGCGGTACCTTTACACGGAGCGCCCAGGGCGAAGACGCTCCACCTCGCGGTAAAACCCACCAGCGGCACCGCCGGGCTCACCTCAATACTGGCGTGTGGGCCGAGGTGTCGAGGGAGCCTCGACACGGCATGGACGAGTCCGTGCGCCACGAAAACAACACGCACATGACAGAATGCTTTGGTAGATGCCGCATCGGATTCAGGATACCGAGTGGGACGCCGTCATCGTAGGCGCGGGACACAACGGGCTTACTTGCGCGGCTTACCTGGCGCAGGCCGGCCAACGCGTGCTGGTGCTGGAGTCGCGCGATCGCATCGGAGGCGCCTGCACCATCGAAGAACCGTGGCCCGGCGTTCGCATGTCGCCTTGCGCTTATCTCGCGGGACTGCTGCATCCGCTGGTGATCGAAGAACTCGGATTGGTTGCGCGCGGGTTCCAGTGGACGCCCGCCGTCGCCGGTCTGTTCATCCCGTTCGAAGACGGATCGAGCGTGCAGCTGCATGAGGACGACGCCATCTGCGACGCCGAGATTCGCAATCTATCGCCCGCGGATGTCGACGGATGGCATGCGATGTCCGACGTGATTCGGCGCGTGCGCGATGCGATCCGTCCCGCCGACGAATCGGATATGTGGATCGGCGAAGCGCCCACGCGCGAGCAGATTGAAGACCGGCTCGGCGATGACGAGGAGGCCCGCGGGCTGCTGTTTGAGTGGTCGATGGCGGAGATGGTCGAGCGCTACTTGCAAGATGAACGGCTGCAGATCGGATATCTGGGGCAGGGCGTGATTGGCACCCATGCGAGCCCGTTCGACCACGGGACGGCTTCGATCCGCTTCCATCACGGTTCGGGACGGCTGGGCGGAATGCCGGGGATGTGGGGCTACGTGCGCGGCGGGATGGGCATGGTGTCGTTCTTCATCGCCGATGCGGCGCGCGATGCGGGCGCGGTGATTGAGACCGGCGTTCCCGTCGCGGCGATCCATCCAGGTGAAGGCGTGGAACTCGAGGGAGGCGAGCGGATTCGTTCACGGGTGGTGATCTCAAATGCCGATCCGCGCGTGACGCTGCGGCTTCTCGGGAATGCAGCCGACGCCGCGTGGCGCAAACAGGTAGAAAGCGTGCCGATCGAGGGCTGCACGGTGAAGCTGAACGTGCTGCTGCGCGAGCTGCCGAATTTTCGCGCGCGGCCCGGCACCAACGAGACGCATCATTACGGGCAGATCAACACGCCGCTTACGAAAGACGAGTGGCGAGCGAGTTTCGCGGCCGCGCGGGAAGGTCGCGTCGCAGAGCGCTTGTGGACCGAACTCTATTTCCAGAGTGTGCATGATCCGAGCGTCGTGCCGCCCGGTCAGCATACGATGAGCGTGTTCTGCCAGTATGTTCCTTACAAGTTCGCCGACGGCGATTGGGACACGCGGCGCGAGGAAATCAAGCGCATTGTGCTGGGTTCGATCGGCCGGTTCTGCAGCAACATCCCGGATGCCGTGGTCGATGCGCAAGTGCTCGGGCCTCCCGATATTGAAGAGAAGGTCGGGCTCACGGGCGGGCATATTTTTCAGGGCGAATGCCTGCCGGCGTATATGTGGAGCAACCGGCTCAGCTCACGGACGCCGATGCCGGGCGTTTATCTGTGCGGGGCCTGCACGCATCCGGGGGGAAGTGTGATCGCGATGAACGGGCGCAACGCGGCGATGGCCGTGCTGCGCGATGCGATTTGACAACGTCTATGCTGGTTACAGAGTCGATGAAGACATTGGTAAGCAAGTTCCTGTTTCTCCTGCCTGTTGTCTTTGTTTCGAGCTGGGTTTCGATCTGGGCCCAGGCACCCGACCCGACGGGTACTCTCGATTTCGGGGAGAAGGCGGCTTACTTCGGCAAGACGACTTTGACCTTCGACACTCTTCTCGGCGCCGCGGCTACCGCGGGCTTCGTGATGGCGGAGCCGCCCGGACACTATCCGCGTGCGTGGCGCGATGGGGGTGGGGCCTTTGGGCGAAATCTGGGCGATGCGTCCGCGGTCACGGGAACGTTGCTGACCACGAAGTTTCTTGCCGGCGCGGCGCTGGGCGAAGATCCACGCTACTTCCCGTCGCATTCCACCAACCCGGTTGCGCGCATTGCGCACGCGCTGGCATTCACCTTCGTGGACAAGTCCGACCACGGCGCGAACCGCCTGGCGCTATCCAGTTTCGCGGGCGCCGCTGCTTCCGGTTTCGTGGGAGAAGCCTATCTGCCGAACGGATTCAACGACAGCGTACATGCTTACCAGCGCTGTTTCATTGCGTTCGGCGTGCTGGGTTTCCGGAATATCGTTTATGAGTTCCGCCCGGAGCTGCGGGCCGCCGAGCGCCGGATGCATCTGGTTCGCAATCATTGAGCGCGGCGCGCTCCGCTCCACCCCGGTGAATTCTGGCAGGGGCGGACCCTCCCTTTCGGTCGGGCTCGGAGTGGGGATGTACGGGTGGCTTGAAAATGACACCCATACACCGGTTACGCGCGGCGCAGGGTATCGATTGATGTTCGGGGC
>NZ_CAJCHS010000220.1 GCF_903970205.1 Nevskia soli
CGCTGCCGCCCCAGACTGCCTTCGCCCGCTTCGCGCAGAGCGATCCGGTCGACCTCGGCCCCGCACGGCAGCAGATGGTCCAAGCCGCGCAGCGCCGGCTTCGGCGCATCCATCGAGCAGTCCGGGATGGCCTCCATCTTGCCCCAGAAGGCGACCGGGTCGCGCAACACTCCGGTGACCGTATCGCGGAGCCACTTGTGATCCTCCGCCAGCACAAACGGTTTTCCACCCGACGTGAGGCCATCGCGATAGCCGGCCAGGAGGGCATCGCACGCGTCCGAGGGTTCAATCGCCATGTGCCCGTCCTGCGACGCCATATGCGCGCTGACCGCGAGGCGCACCAGGTCCACCGTATAGGGCAGCGGGTACACCTCATCGAAGTCGTTGCAACCCCAGATCAGCCGGCCTTCCGTGTCGCGCCACGTGCCGTAATTCTCCACGTGCAGGTCGCCCACGGCCAACACTTTCACGCCCTTCGCCGCATCGCCGGCGTGCTCCGGCCACAGCTGCATAAACCGGTAGAACGTCGCGCGCAGGAAGAGAAACACGGACTGCGCCATGTGCTGGTGCTTGTGCTCCAGATGCTCGGGAATCAGCGTGAGCCGGTCCGCCAGCCACTTCTCGTAGGAACTAGTCGCCTCGACGATATTCATGGGCATCGCTCTTTCATTGACAAAGTTTCGGGATGAGCATCCAGCGAAGCACGCCCCTCGGCTCCCCGCGCAAGGCATCGAATTCGATGGCGATCATCGCGCCCTTCTTCACTTCGACCCGCAAAGTAGGCGCATTCAGCAGATGACCGACCGTGTTGCTGAGCAGCGGCTCGTGGCTGGTACACATGAGTTCGCCAACATCCGGATTCGCGCGCACCTCATCCCAAACCTCGCGCGGGTTCGCGTGCGGTACCAGTGCGCGCGTCTCAATTGGCTCCGGGCCGTCCAACAGTTTCGCTGCGATCCGCGCCGTTTGCGCCGCCCGTTTGTAGGGGCTCGTGAGAATGCGATCCGGCTTGATTCCCGCCTTCGCGGCGCGATCGAACAGATCTTCCAATTTGCTCCGCCCCTCGTCGGTGAGCGCTCGCATCTCGTCGCCTTCGGCCGAATGTTCCACGGCGATGCCGTGACGAACGAGATACAAAATCATGTGACGAAAACCGGCTTCTATCATAACTGGATATGCCCCGCATCGCCGCGATCGACATCGGCAGTAACTCGGTACGCATGGAAATCGCCGAGATGGGCACGGGTCCGGCCAACGGACAGCCACCGCGCATCCTCGCGTCAGAGCGGCAGGTTACGCGATTGGGAACCAGCGTTTTCCGTGCGGGGCGGGTGAGCCAGGAAGCGCTGGATCTGATTAGCGGCGTGCTCGGCGGCATGGCCGCGCAATACCGGCGTTTGGAAGTCGACACCGTACGCGCCGTTGCGACCGCTGCCGTCCGCGACGCGAGCAATCAGCAGGAATTTCTGGCGCGGGCTTCGGCGGCGTTGGGCGCGAACGTCGAGGTCATCTCCGGCCAGGAGGAAGCGCGGTTGATCCACCTGGGCGTGCAGATGCGATGGCCGCAGCCGCGCAAACGGGTGCTGATGATCGACATCGGCGGCGGCAGCGCGGAGTTGATCCTCAGTAACGATCAGAAGATCGAGTTCGCGGTTTCGAAACAACTGGGCGCGATTCGTCTGAGTGAAGTGTTCTTGCGCGCCGACCCGCCGCGCGAACGCGACCTGCATCGTATGCAGGAATACATTGAAGAGCGCATTGGTTCCGCAGTGCGGCGGATCAATCGCACACTTGGCGGCCAGGCAATCGATCGCGTGATTGGGACTTCAGCAACCGCGTCGGCTGTGGTGTGCGCGATCAACAAGATTCCACGCCCGCGCCGTGACGAAGCGGATAAGATGCGTGCCGGAGCGCCGCAGATTCGCAAGCTATATACGGAGATCTCGCACGCGTCGCTCGCGGAGCGGCAGCGCGTCGTGGGTATTGGTCCGCGGCGCGCGGAGATTATAGTTCCAGGCTGCGGCGTGCTGCTGCATGCCTTGGAAGCGTTGCAACTGCCGGCCCTCTATTACTCGGCCGCCGGCGTTCGCGACGGAATCATAGCCGATATTGCCGAGCGGGGCGCTTATCATGAATCGGTCGAGTTATCCGCCGACCGCCGCGCCTCGGTGGAGGAACTAGCCGAGCACTATCACGTGCCGATCAAGCATGCGCGCCGCACGGGACGCATCGCCATCGAGTTATTCCAGGCCCTGTCGCTATTGCATCGATTGCCGCCGCCGTTTGCCGGGCTTGTGGAAGCCGCGGGTTACCTTCATGACATAGGACACTATATTTCCGATACACGGCATCACAAGCATTCCTATTACTTAGTAACTAACTCCGATATGCCCGGCTTCGATAACCGCGAGCGAGAGATCATCGCGAATCTATGCCGCTATCATCGTAAGGCGCCCCCTGCTCCCGAGCACCCGAACTGGCAGACTCTGGACTTAGAAGCGCGACGCGCCGTGACGTTACTTGCGCCTATTCTGCGCTTGGCTGACTCTATCGATCGAACTCGGGATCAACGCGTCGACCGATTAGTCTGCACGGTGCGCGATTCCGACGTGTTGATTGAGATGCACTCTACAAAAGATATTGACCTGGAAGTTTGGGCGACGGAGCGCAACGCCGAGTTCTTCCGGCAAGTCTACGGCAAGCCCATCACAGTAAAGGCAGTGGCGATATGACTCTTTCCGAGTATGTTCAGAAGCAAGT
>NZ_CAJCHS010000221.1 GCF_903970205.1 Nevskia soli
AGCGGTCAAAGTAACGTTCTTGCCCAGGATCGCGGACGCAGTGGATGATGTCAGCGTGGTTATTGACGCCAGTGCGGCGGCGCTAAAGCAAAGGGTAAGGATCGCGACTCGCGAGGACAGATCGGCGGTAGTTCCCATTAACTTCTTATCTCCAAGCTCGAACTCGGCTTGGCAAGACAGGGCCGATAGGAATCGCGGCTACTTCAGGCTCGGGCAGAGAAGCCGTCCGCGGTTTCGAGCCCACCGAGAATAACACGAACGCGGTCCTAATAAAAGGTGCCATGGCTTTCTTACCGGTGCCGGGCTAACATCGAGGTGATTGACAGAGCAAAGCGGCCCACGCGGTCTATAAGGGCGGATACTTGAGGCGACGCATCGAAGTTGCTACGCACACGCGTTTTCCCTTGAATGCGCCTTGCTCGGCAGTTAACCATTCATAAGCGGCGATGTGGCGGCTGACAGCTTCCTCCGAGGTTATGTTGCCGGCCGGCTTGAACGGAATTAGTCGCCCCTTGGTGTAGTTAGCGTGGAGTAGTTCGAAAGATGAATGATCTCGCGCTGACGGACTGCGCGATCATAGGCGCTGGGAATCTCTTCCGAAGGCGCCTCGACTTGTTGCCTTGCAAGTACCTCGCAACTCCGATTATCGAGAGCGGCCGGGACTAAACCGCCGAGTTCATTGATTACGACGATTTCCGGTTCGAGGAAGTCCCTCGCGATGAGTCCGGCATGCGTGAAAATTACGGTTACACAAAAGCTTTATAGGACGCGACGCGGTCTTTACGAAACGCCCACTGTCGGCGGCTCACCGTAATTCTTCGCCCCGCGGAATCTGTCCGCTCTCCAGTACAGTCTTCGGCAGCGGACCCCGACCGCATAAGATAAACGCTTCAAATCCGGAACCGGAGGAAAGTCTCGCCACAACCCAAGCTTCACCGAGCGAAGAGCATCTCGCCCAGTTGTTCCCCTAATCTACCTTGTTCCTCGGGTTCAGTGGACGACTGCAGTGCCTGCGCAAGGCGCTGCAGCTCTTCTTCACGCTCATCCTGGGCACGCAAACCGAGCTTTAACAGGACCGCAACGACGGTATTGAGATCCAGGTTCAGACTTAAAGCTTTAGCCTCAATTTGCTGCCGAAGCTCAGGAGAAAAACGCAATTCCATTCATGCCGACATCTCTCCTGAACACCGTATCGCGCTCGCGCAAGTCGAAAGCAGCATCTCCAAGCCTGTGCCCCGGAGCCCATACGGTGACCGGCACGTTCTGGCGGCATCCCCACGCGATAACCCCTTACCCTCACAACCGTGTAACCTGTTGATGTGCCGGCACGCCTACTCAAATGCCGGCGTCAATTTCTCTGATGCTGGTTGAGTTTGAGCTAATTCTTCGGGCCCGGGCGGGTGATGCCGGGGCATTCAATCAGGTCGTGAATGCCTATCGGCGCCGCGTTCTCGGCACGATTTCGCGGCTGGTATTCCGTCCCGAGGATGTCGAGGACGTCGGCCAGGAGGTGTTTACACGGCTCTATTTCGCGCTCGATCAGTTGCGCAGCCCGTCCGGGTTCGATTCCTGGCTCTACCGGTTGACCGTGAACGCGTGTTACGACTATCTTCGACGCTCGCGAAGGCGTCCGGAATCGCGCATGGCGGACCTCAGCGAGCAGCAGATCGTCTCGGCGGATTCCAGCGCGAGCCACATGGCGTCGCAAATCGAGGACGAACGCAGCGCCGTTCGCGAAGAAGTAAAAACTTTGTTGGGTGCGGTTTCCGAACAGGACCGAACCCTGTTAATAATGAAAGAAGTCGAAGGGCTCTCGCTCAAGGAGCTCTCCGAGATTTACCGGGTCAACGAGAACGCATTGAAGGTGCGGTTGTTCCGGGCGCGGCAGCGGGTTTTGAAGGCCATGGGGAAGCGGGAAAGCGACCGGGACAACGGCCCGGACAGCAGCGTGAAACCGCTGGTGAATAAGGAAGGCAAGCGATGACGGTGCATAACGAAGCGAAACTCGACCGGCTCTTTCAGGCGTATCGGGAGGCGACCGCCTATAACGGAGCCAATCCCAATTTCATGCCCGAATTGTGGGCGCGGATCGAGAGCCGCCGCGCGAACTCGCGGATGGTCGAGCGCTTTTCCAAGATCTTCGCGACGGCCACCGTTGTGGCTGCATTCGCTCTCGGCATCTTCGTCTCCGTGACTCCGCAGCAGGTTACGGACGAAACCTGGGTCGAGACCATCGCCAATCATCACTTTGCCCAGCAGGATCTTGGCCCGGTGCAGGTCACCGTTCCGGTGGAGAACGCTTCGTTTACCGGCCAGGCGGCCTCCAAGTGACTCCCCAAAAGTAACAATCGAATAATGCGCTTTTGAAATGTTCAAACGGTACGGAATTCCCACTGCTTATCTTCTGATTGTGTTCCTCTGCGGAACCGCGATCGGTGTGTTCGGTTATCGTTTCTACGAGCTGCGGACGGTGGCGGCCAGCAACACCCGGCCCTCGCCCGAGCAATGGAAGCGCAACCACATGGCGGAGCTGCAGCAACGCCTGCATCTCACGTCCGATCAATATCAGCAGATTTCCGGAATTCTGGACGACACCCACGCCAAGATGAGGGTCCTCATGGACCAGACGCGCCCCGAGATGGAGCGTATCCAGAAAGAGCAGTTCGCCCGCGTCAGTGCCGTTCTAACACCCGATCAGATGGCTGAATACCAGAAGTTGCACCTGGACCGTGCGCGCCGCCGCATGCGCAACGGACCGCCGCCGCCTCCGCCCCAGTAGACCTCTCGGTTACCCTTGAGGGAGCCGATGGCCGAACTCAAAACCCTGATCCGCGAAGTCCCCGATTTTCCGAAACCCGGCATTCTGTTTTACGACATCACCACGCTTTTGAAGGACAAAGACGGCCTGCGCCGCTCGATCGATGGCTTCAAAGACCATTACGCCTCGTCTGGAATCGACCTTATCGTCGGCGTCGAAGCGCGCGGTTTCATCTTCGCCCCAGCCCTCGCCTACGCCATGCACGCGGGCTTCGTTCCCGTTCGCAAGCCCAAAAAACTCCCGTATCACAGCATCTCGGTCAGCTACGACTTGGAGTACGGGACCGACGCCCTCGAGATCCATCGCGACGCCATCGGCCCGGGTACGCGCGTGTTGATTGTCGACGATCTGCTGGCCACCGGAGGCACCGCGAAGGCAGTCACCCAGCTGGTCGAACAGTTGGGCGGCGAAGTGGCGGGACTGGGGTTCCTCGTCGAGCTGACGTTCCTCGGCGGCCGCGAGAAATTGCGGGGATACGATGTCTTTTCACTCCTGCAGTACGACAAGTGACGCGCCTCCAAGCTCACGCCAAAATCAACCTCGATCTGCGGGTTCTGGGCAAGCGCCCCGACGGATACCACGAACTGCGCACCGTCTTCCAGACCATCTCGCTAGCTGACGAAATCGGGCTCACCTTCGAACCGGCGCCGGAAACCCGGGTGGTCATCGAAGGCAATGTCGACATCGAAGACAACCTGATCGCCCGCGCCGCACGCCTGTTCCTGGCTGAAAACGGCATCGCCGGAACGGTCCGATGCGAACTGCGCAAACACATCCCGATGGGCGCCGGCTTGGGCGGCGGATCGTCGGATGCCGCAGCCGTGTTGCGCGCGATGCCCGCCCTGACCGGCATCCCTACACCCCTACGAAAGCTTCACGCCATGGCCGCGCAACTCGGCAGCGATGTCCCGTTCTTCCTCTACGGCGGCACTGCGGTCGGCATCGGGCGCGGCGACGAGATTTTCCCGCTCCCGCCGGCTCCCGAACTATACGGACTGCTGGTCACGCCGGACATCCACGTCTCGACGGCAGAAGCCTACCACGCCCTGAGCGCGCGCCTCGATCCAGATCAAGCCGCTCAAAAGCGCGAGCAGTTCGGCGAACTCGTCTGGTCGCTGGACCTGCGCCAGGCTCGGAACGACTTCGAAGCGGCCGTCTTCGAACTGCACCCCGAGCTCGCGCGAATCCGCGAGACGCTAGCCGGCGCCGGAGCGATCCTCGCCCGCATGACGGGCAGCGGTTCCGCGATCTTCGGCCTGTTCGAAGAACCCCCGCAAATCGCGAAACTGGAAGCCCGGCCGTTCACACTAATCCGGTCAACCGCGCATAGGCGTCCAGCTTAGGCCCGTCCGCCGGACCCCGGTAGCCGAGATACCCATCCGGCCGCACGATCCACAACTGCCGCCCCTGGCCGTTCGAATAGGCCTTCACTGTCGCGCGCGGAAACCGGCTGGGCAAGTTACCGACGTCTGGCGTGTCGATCGCCAATACCAGCGGCCTGCCATCCCGCAGCGGATCAAGCAACCGTCCTCCGGCGACGTCCGGATTCGCTACCCTCTCGCCCGCGTTCACCACGATCGAAGACTTCCGATAGTTGATCGCCGTTTCCGAAACAAACCCCGCCAGAGCTTCGCGCACGATCTCCAAACGAGTTCCAAACGAAAGCACGGCATCGCGCATCCTTTCGGCGATCGGGTTCTCCAGCGTCGCGGCTGTAAGCCCGAGGGAGGTCGCCTTCAACAGCGCCCTACCCACCGCGCCGCGCTCTTCGTCGTAGCTGTCCAGCAGTGTTTCCGGCGCCCCATTGCGCACCGCGCCGAGCTTCCACCCGAGATTCGCCGCGTCCTGCAGCCCGGTATTCATCCCCTGTCCGCCGACCGGCGAATGGATGTGGCTCGCATCCCCAGCCAGAAACGCATGGCCCACGCGGTAGTGCTCCACTTTGCGCTGATTGACGCGGAACGGCGTCATCCACTCGGAGCCCGTGATGCGAATCCCCGGACCCGCGTATTGGTCGATCGCCGCCTGAAAATCCGCTTCGGTCGGCTGCCGTTCCTGGTCATGCACCTGCCCGTGTTTTGCCACGATTACGCGGAAAACGTTTCCTTTTAGGCGCGCCAGAAGCAGGACGTTGCCATGGTGCAGATAGAGCCGGAGGTCGTCGCCCGGCAGATTCGGACCCTCCAGTTCCAAATCGCCCAGATCGAACGCGAACCCGACCGTATCGCCCGGAAAGGGAACCTTCAATGCCCGGCGGACAATGCTGTGCGCGCCGTCGCATCCGATCAACCAGCGCGCCTCGATCGGTTCATTTGCGGTCATCGCGCGGACACTGTCCGGGGTCATTT
>NZ_CAJCHS010000222.1 GCF_903970205.1 Nevskia soli
CCTTCCCGCAACTAGCGTGCTTCTGTGAATACGGTAACCTTCTAAGCCAATGGCGAGCATACGCCGGTCGAGGCGAGGACTTCTCAATCGAGTTGTTTTTTCACGTCAGCTAATAGAGTCCTGTGAGCGCAATGCAGGGCCCGGTGGTCTTTCGCGGATCTTCGAGTTATCTATGATCCAGAACGACAAAAGGCGATTGTAGATAGCGTTATTGATGCGATCTTACATTCCCCCAGAACGAACTTCAGTTTTGATCTACCGTACCTATAGGGGTGGACTGCGGCCCGCCTCGGATCGGGGCAACTCGACGAGGGCAGTCGGGGTGCTGCTCCTAAAAGAGCACCCGACAGCATAGGTCAACGGTCACGTCGCGTGCCCCGATGTAGTGTTGCGGCGAATTTGCTGCCGGTTTATCGAGCGATTACGCCTCGGCAAGGCCGATCGACGGAAGAGCGCCTCAAACCAATCCCCCAACTCAGCCCCACCAGGTTCCACAATCAAATCAGCAAGCATTCCACAAACAAGCTAATAACTATGTCTCAACTAACAACCACCCAAGAGCAGGTGTTAACTCTACTCGCGCAAGGCAGCACCGTCGCCGCCGCCGCCCAAGTCGATTTGGCGCTCTACTGGCATGAGCAATTACTCGCGTTCGGCGATCGCGCCATCCAAACCCTCGACCGGATCTTCAGCGACGAAAACGAGTCCTCCGGGGTGCAGCTCCGCGACCGCCGCCGTCAGCATCAGCAACCGCCAGTCGAAAGCCAGCCGTCCACGATAAACGAACAAGATCCAACTCCGAACCCGAGCGAAAGCGACGGTCGTCCGGTCGCAACCCCGCAACCCCGCCCAGACCGCACAAAACTGCACAACACCGCGCCCGAACCCGGGCGCAACGCTCTCTGCCCCTGCGGCAGCGGACTTAAATACAAACGCTGTTGCCTCAGCAAATCCGAACTCCAGGCCCGAGCCGCCTAACCAACGCCGCCCAGCCAAACGCGCGTCGCCCCCGCTCATGAGACACTAAAGATTGATGTCGCGGGAGTCCACCCTGAGCCCGCCGGCTGCCCTCAGTGCGCTCGAATCGGCGCTCGGTTCGGCGATCCGCGGTAAGCCAGAGATCATTCGCCTCTCCATCGCGTGCCTTCTCGCGCGCGGCCATCTCCTTATTGAGGACGTCCCCGGCGTCGGCAAGACCACCCTCGCCCACGCCATCGCGCGCGCCATCGATTGCCGCTTCCATCGCATCCAGTTCACTAGCGACATGTTGCCCAGCGACGTTCTCGGCGTCACCATTTACAACGCGCACTCCGAGGCCTTCGAGTTCAAGCCCGGCCCCGTTTTCACCAACATTCTGCTCGCCGACGAAATCAACCGCACCACGCCCAAGACGCAGTCCGCGCTGCTCGAAGCGATGAACGAAGGCCAGGTCACGGTGGACGGCCGCTCGCTGCCTCTCCCGGATCCCTTCTTCGTCGTCGCCACGCAAAATCCGTCCGAGCATCACGGCGCCTACCCGCTGCCGGAATCGCAGCTCGATCGCTTTCTGCTGCGTCTCCGCATCGGCTATCCCGACGCGTCCAGCGAGCGCGAAATCCTGCGCAATCACGCGCCTGCCGATCAAGCCGTCGAACCCGTTTGCACCGCGGCCGATATCATCGCGCTGCAGCATCAGACCGAGCAGGTCCGCGCCGACGAATCGATCCTCGATTACCTGCTGACGATTGTCGACCGAACGCGCACGCATGAAGCGCTGCTGCTTGGCGTCAGCCCGCGCGGCTCGCAAGCGCTGTTCCGCGCGGCCCAGGCTCGCGCGCTGCTGCATGGCCGCGAGTACCTGATTCCGGACGACGTGAAACGCCTCGTGATTCCCGTCTTCGGCCATCGCGTGATCGTGCAGCCGCGTTCCGCCCTTGGCGCGCGCCGTAGCGAAGCGTCCAACCGCATCCTGGAAGATATCCTGATGCAGGTGGACGTTCCGCTTTGACCCAAAGTGTTCCGCTCTAAACCAAAAGAATGAAGACTGCCATCATCGGTCTACCTATGACGGGTAAGACCAGCTTGTTTACGATCCTTACCGGCGCCTCGCAGGAGTCACGCGCCGGTTCTATGTCCGTCCGCACTGGAGTTGCCAAGGTACCGGACCCGCGCCTCGAGGAACTGGCGAAGCTATTCGATCCGCCGAAAGTAACTTATGCGACGGTAGAGTATCTCGATTGCCCTTCGATCTCAAAGGAGTCTTTGCGAGATCCCGGTTTCCTGGCAGGACTCCGTGTAGCTGACGCCTTTGCCCACGTGCTGCGCGTCTTCCCGGATGAAACCGTTCCACACGAACACGGCTCCATCGATCCGGTACGCGACCTAAACGAAGTGGATACCGAACTAATCCTAAGTGACTTAGTCGTGATCGAGAAGCGCCTCGAGCGCCTTGAAAAGGACCGCAAGAAACAACGCAGCGCTGAAATAGATCAGGAAATCGATCTGCTAACTAAGGCCAAAGAGCTGCTCGAACAAGATCAGCCGCTGCGAAACCTGGAACTGAACGCCGAAGACGAGAAACGAATCCGCGGCTTCCAATTCCTGTCACAGAAACCGATGCTCTGCGTCTTGAACCTGGGCGAAGCGGACGCCTCCCACTTGCGCGAGAAAGAAGAAGAGTTCCGCAACGGCCCGCTCGCCGGACGCAAACAGACCGAAGTTGCCGCTATCTGCGGAAAGATCGAAGCGGAACTCGCCGAGTTACCGGTTGCAGACCAACGCGATTACCTGGGTAGTTACGGACTCCATGAATCCGGACTGGAGCGATTGATCGAAGCGAGTTACCGGCTACTCGGCCTTATGTCCTTCTTGACCGCCGGTGAAACCGAAGTCCGCGCCTGGACCGTGCCGCTCAACAGTAAGGCGCCGGCCGCGGCGGGCGCGATCCACTCCGATTTCGAGAAGAAGTTCATTCGTGCCGAAGTAGTGAACTGGAAGAACCTGGTCGACTTGAAAGGCTATCCCGGCGTCCGTGAGAAAGGTCTGCTACGTCTCGAAGGGAAAGAGTACATCGTCAAAGACGGCGACGTGTTAGTAATCCGGCATAGTTAGCTAAGACGCCCAGAGCACAGAGGGCGGGGAACCAATCCCCCAAACGCGTATACAGCGTCAACCCGCGCTCGTACGAAAATGCGACCGTCCGCGAAGCCTCCTCATAGAGCGGCAGTCGCTCTCGCACCCGGCCGGCATCGTCGATCGCCGCTGAGATCCCGTCATTCGTGGCGCGTAAAATCCATCTGCGATTCTCCGCAGCCCGCATGCGCACAATGGCCAGATGTTGAAAGCGCGCGTGCGTCTTCCCAAACCAGCCGTCGTTAGACGGATTCAACAATAACTCAGCCCCATCGAGTACAAACCGGCGTATAAACCGCGGGAAGACAGACTCGTAACAGATGAACGTACCGATCTTATGACCCGCAACCTGACTAACTACCGGCAGCGAGCCCGGCTCGAAATCACCGGCTTCATGTGAAACCTTAAAAGCAATCGGCCCCAGCGGCCAAGGAACAAACTCCCCGAACGGCACCAGATTGACCTTGTCATAGCGCGAAACCTTGTGTCCGTACCGATCGAATAGGACCGCCGAATTCAGGTTTCCGCCATCCGCCGCATTCCCGATTATTCCGGCCAAAACCTCACGGTTCTGATCGCGCGCTACAGCCGACAGGAAGCGCATCATGGTCGGATCCGACTCATAGAAAGGCGCCGGCGCCTCAGGCCAGACTAATAGCGGAGATGGGTGCTCGATAGAGAGCACACGCATCCGCTCCACCAGCGCGGTGAAAGCCTGCGGGGTCCAGTACTGCTCTTCGTCAATGTTGGGCTGCACTAATGTGGCGCGTTCGCCAGCAGCCTCGATCCCCGGTAACTTAGGCAACATCAATACAACCAGCGCAAACGCGACCCCGAAGAACGGCAAAGCCGGACGCCGCAAGATCAGATTCGCGATCTCCGCCGCAAGAATCGCGAACAGGAACGACAGTCCCCACACACCGGTCCACGGCGCAAGCTTCAGCAACGGCCCGATATCAATCCCCGCATTCCCCAAAGTCAACCAGGCGAACCCCAGCGGCCCGTGCGTCCACTCAATCGCGACCCACAACGCAGCCGACGCCGGCACTCCGAAACGCGTCGGCAGCATCCATCCGGCGGCCCAGGCGAACGCCCCCATCTGCAGCGCCTTTGCCAGGCAAAACAGCAGGAAGACAAGCCAGGCAACTACAGGACTCATCCCCGCATGCGTCTGTAAGGTGAACTCAATCCAGTTACAGACTCCGAACCAATAAGCGACTCCAGCAACATAACCTACCAGGAATCGCCATAACCCGCGCTTCTCGCGCACCGCCGCCACCATCAACGGAGTCAAAGCAATCGGCGCCAGCCAGTGCCAATCGAAGTTAGGCAGGGAAAGAATCAGGAGCGCCGACGACGCCAGCGCGAGGACGAAGTTCACGCGCCTAACTTATCGGCCATGTAAGACGAGCGCACCAGCGGCCCGCTGAAGACATCGCGAAAACCAAGCGACATCCCAAACTCACGGTACGAATCGAACTCTTCAGGAGTCACATACCGCGCCACGGGCAGATTCCGCCGCGTAGGCCGCAGGTATTGACCGATGGTCGCAAAGTGAACCCCGGACGCCGCCAGGTCACGCAGTAACTGGTGTACCTCGGCGCTATCTTCACCAAGCCCAACCATGAACCCCGACTTAGTCAAGACATCCGATCGATAACTCCGCGCGAACTCCAGTACCTCAAGCGACTGCCGGTAGTTAGCCTGCGGCCGCACCCGCCGGTAGAGTCGCGGAACCGTCTCCATGTTGTGGTTGAACACTGCGGGCCCGGCATCCAGCACCCGCGCCACGGCATCGCGATCGCCGCAGAAGTCAGGCGTGAGCACCTCGACGCGAGCCGCCGGCAGTGCATCGCGGACGGCGCGCACCGTAGCCGCAAAATGCCGCGACCCGCCATCCTCCAGGTCATCGCGATTCACGCTGGTGATCACAACGTATTGGAGCGCCATCGCCGTTGCCATGCGCGCCACGTTCGCGGGTTCCTCAGGATCCAAAGTCATGTCCACCTTGCGCGGATTCCCCTTCGGCACCGAACAGAAGCCGCATCCGCGCGTACAAAGATTCCCCAGAATCATGAACGTAGCCGCCCCGCGATGAAAGCACTCATGGATATTCGGGCAGCGCGCCGATTCACAAACCGTATGCAGGTTCAACTCCCGCAGTCCGCGCTTCAGCGTGTTCAGGGACTCGAAGTGCGTCGCACTTTTTCGCGCCCATTCAGGCAAACGGCCCGCGCCCGCGGTAAGTTGAACCAGATTCTCGCTCATTAGTTAACGCGCAACGATCGAATCAATCCCCGCAGCCTTCAATCGCTGCTTGGAATCCGCCAAAGCGGGCATATCTTTGAAAGGTCCCACCAGCACCCGAAACAATCCTTCTTTCGGACTCTCGCCCAGCAGCGCCGGATAGCCGCGCTTTCGAAGTACTTCAACCATATGATCCGCATCCTGCCGCTTCAAGGCCGCTATCTGCAGGTAGGAACCCGCCGCCACGGTGGCGCTCGAAGCCGGCGTCGTATCGTCTGGAGCGGGCGGCGCAACCGGCGCGGGAGCTGGTGCTGTACTCGTAAGGGCGTCCGCAGTATTCCCCGGGTAGGGCTTAGCCGGTTGTGTGCCAGTAACTGGCGCCGGAGGATTCGACTCCGTCCGTGCAGCCGGCGCCGGGCTCGTATCCGTATCCGGCGCATCGATCGGCGCAGTCTTGTTCACTATCGGCGGCGCAACGGTCGTCGTACTATTCGACGCCGCACTAACTCCGGTCGTATTGCGCCCAATAATGTAACCCATCGTGAACGCCACCCCTAAAAGCGCCGCCACAATAAAGAACATACTGAGTAACTGCTTGTTACCCAGCACAATTTCACGCCCCTGGTCGTTTTCGTCGAGCATTCTACCTTTCCGCGTTCGCTACTCTATCCAGAACCTTCTGCAACCCCTGCACGATGTCCATCGGGAACGGAAACACGATCGTCGAATTCTTCTCCGCGCCAATCTCCACTAGCGTCTGCAAATACCGCAACTGTAAAGCGGCCGGTTGCCGCTGAATCACTTCCGCCGCCATGGCCAGCTTCTCCGCCGCCGAATACTCACCCTCCGCGTGAATGATCTTCGCCCGCCGTTCCCGCTCGGCCTCAGCCTGCCGCGCCAGCGCTCGAATCATCTGCTCCGGTAAGTCCACTTGCTTGACTTCCACCATCGTAACCTTCACGCCCCACGGCGACGTGCGCTCATCCAGCAGCTCCTGCAACCGGTTGTTCAGCTTCTCGCGCTGGCTCAGCAACTCATCGAGCTCCACTTCGCCCAGCACGCTCCGCAGCGTCGTTTGGGCAAGCTGCGAGGTGGCGTACCGGAAGTTATTCACCTCCACAATCGCCAGCCGCGGCTCGATCACACGATAGTAGACCACCGCGCTCACTTTCACCGTCACGTTATCGCGCGACACCACGTCCTGCGGCGGCACTTCGAACGGCTCCACGCGCAGCGAAACGCGCTCCATCCGGTCCAGCGGCGCAAACACCAGAATCACTCCCGGCCCTTTAGCTTGCGGCAGCAACCGCCCCAGCCGGAAGATCACCGCGCGCTCATACTCCTTCAAAATCTTGATCGACGAAAGCAGGTACAACACTACGATGACGATCAGCAGCCCGCCGGCGGAAAACATCATGACTCTTTCCTCTCTTCCGAAACACGCAACCGCAGATTCTCGATACTCTCCACTCGTACCCGGGCGCCCCGCGCGATCGGCGCAATCGCATCCGCCATCCAATACTCGCCATGCACCATTACTCGCCCGCTCGGCGCCAGTTCCTCGAGCGCGGTTCCAACCGCCCCATACATCCCCTCAACTCCCGTGACCACCTTATTCCTTCGCGCGCGCAGCGCCAGCGTCACCAGCACGGCCGAGATCAACGCCAGCGGAATCGCCACGCTCAACGCCGTCGCTAGATGAATGCGCATTTCAGGAATTGGACTATCGATCAGCATCGTCGCTCCCAGCACCAGCGTGAGCGCTCCGCCCGCGCTTAGAATACCGTGCGACGCGAACTTCACTTCCAGCGCAAACATCCCGAACGCCGCAAACACCAGCGCAACTCCCAGCCAGTTCAGCGGCAGAACACTCAGCGCCGCCAGGCCAAGCAACAGCGCAACCGCTCCGATCACACCGGGAAAGATCAATCCCGGAGAGGTGAACTCAACATAGATCGCCAACACACCCAGCGCCATCAGAATCAGCGCGATATTCGGATCGGCCACTGCCAGCAGAATGCGTTCTCGCAGCGACGGCGCGTAAGTCACGATCTGCGGGTCATCCAGATGGAGTATGGTTTTCGTCCCGTCGAAGCGTGTTACCGTTCGTCCGTTGAGTTGATGCAGTAAGTCGTTTTCGTCGCGCGCGATGAGATCGATCAGATGCCCATCGAGCGCTTCATGCGCGGTAAACGACTTGCTCTGGCGCACCGCCGACTCGGCCAGTTCCACATTGCGTCCACGCTGGCCTGTGATGCTACGCAGCGACGCCGCCGCATCGTTCTCCAGCTTCTCCTTCATTACGGGGTCCATCGTGACGCCGGGAATTACCGGATGCGCGGCGCCCGTGTTGCTGCCCGGAGTCATCGCCGCGATGTCTCCCGCCTCCAGCAGAAAGAATCCCGCCGACGCGGCCCGCGCGCCCTGCGGAGCGACGAACGTGACGACTGGAACCGGCGAAGCGACGATCTTCGCCATGCTGCTGCGCATCGCTTCCGCAAGTCCGCCCGGTGTATCGAGCCGAATGATCAGCAGCGCGGCATGATCCGCTGCCGCCCGACCAATCGCATGCGACAGAACTTCCGTCGTCGCGGGATGAATGATCCCGTCCAGCACCACTTCTTCAACACGCGCGTTTTTCGTCTGGCCGTAACCTATAAGGGTGACCATTAAGACGACCCAAAACGCAACGCAACAAAGCACTCGACTTCGAAGCAATTCGACCTACATTCTTTCTACATGATCATTGTGACATTATGAGGCGAATAGAAAGCTTTTTTGGACCTTCAGGTGACTCTCAAGTAAAATGGTGAGTCAAGGTTTTTCGATTCACAAAGGGAGAATTTAGTAATGGCAAAAAAAGTCACGAAGACGACCGCCACGTCGACAGAGCAGGCTGCGTCCGGCGCCGCGCCCGCAAAGAAGAAGGCTTCCGCCTCGCGACCGAAGCACCTCAAAGCGCAGGCTGTCGCGGTAGCTGCCGCTGTTGAGGGATTTGTTCAATCGTTAGGCACGTCTACTACGCATCATGTGGATAAAGCTGAGGAAATCGAACAGGATCACACCCCGGAAGTCTCGCCCGTAATGAAGGAGGAAGCGCCGCTAGAAGATCAGGCGCAGTCAGCCCCTGAAGTTTCCCAAGCGGAGATTGCCGCCCTCGCTTATCGCTTCTATCTGGAGCGTGGCGGTCAAAATGGTTCTCAAGCCGACGACTGGTTCCGTGCCGAACAAGCGCTTCGGTCCGGTCGCGCGGAGTAATTCGATATTAGTTGAGTTACAAAATCAACTAATACTTTCGCAGCACGGCAAGTAACCGCCCCTGAATTTCTAGTTCTTCGGCTTTCACATAGATTGGTTTCATCGTCGAGTTGGCCGGCTGCAGTCGAATGTAGCCGCCCGACTCGCGATAAATCCGTTTCAGGGTAGTTTCGCTACCGCCGACCAGAGCCACCACGATATCTCCGTCGCGCGCTTCCGGAGTTCTCTCGATCAGGATCATGTCTCCATCGCAGATATGATCCTCGATCATCGAGTCCCCGCGAACTTCGAGCGCATAGGTATCGGAATTATTCAGAAAGTCCGCGAAGCTCAGCGTCGCTCGCGTTTCGACGGATTCCACCGGCGCGCCCGCCGCAATTCGCCCGAGCAGCGGAACCTCCAGCGACTGCTGCTTCCGGATGCGCTGCCGCTCGATTAGATACTTCGGCGCAAGATCCACCGACCGGCTCTGATTATGGGTCCGGTTCAAATAGTGCTTTGTCTGCAGCGCCGAGATGTGCTTATGCACGGTCGCGAGTGACGCCAGCTGCAGCGCCCGCGCGATCTCCTCGTAGCTCGGGCTATACCCGTTATCGTCCACAAAGCCCGCAATAAAATCGACAACTTCCTTTTGCCGACGCGTAAGTGCCATGCTTGCAGTATAGGCGAAGAAAAGGGGAAATGCCAGCCCGCAGCTTTAACTGTCGGCGGGTGGTTGAAGCAAGAATATGGATTTCAGGCGGCCGCCATGGTGCATCTATTCGACGAAGGGAACGTCAAGCGCTTGCACGGTGTAGAGCCGCCGCTCTAACGGCGCGCACTCAGGACTACCGCGTTCTACTCCGCGATCGCGGCGACTACATCGAAGTCGCTAGGGTCCGCAACCCGGTCGTCCTCTTGCGACCTCAACCGGCTAGTTAGAAGTGAAAGCCCAGTGTAGCGGTTATGGCCCGTGGTGAAACATAGTGAGTACCGCTGAAAGTTGACAGAAAGTTGTACAGCGCTTCTTTATTCATCAGGTTAATGGCCGTTAGACGAGCGCTCCACTTGTAGCGCTCCGTGTGGAAAAGGTCGTCGTCGCCGATAGCAGCATCGAAAAGATTGCGGGGTGCAATGCGTGGCGGATTGTGATCGTCGTTCTCCGTACCGGCTGCCGGAATGGATACATAAATGGAACCGTACATGGACGCCGGGCAAAGTCCATTCGAGCTGATCGGAGTTGTTGGAGTCGCGTGGACGGTCCCACAGTAGAGGCCGCCTTCGAATTGCTGATCCGGCGTAAGGCCGGAGACGTCTACGATGCTATCGGTTCCGTTCGGCCCGTTAGCGCAATTACCTCCGGCGCAAGGCACCGGACCAGCGACGAGGCCGCTATCGTAACGCCAGTTGAAGCTGACCCAAGGACGATTCTTAAACGGCTGGTACTGCAGGTGCGTCGTTTGGTTAAAAACTTCATCATGATCAATCCGGAACACACTCTCCCCGCCAGGAGCCGAACCAATGCCTGCTACTTGAGGACCGAAGAAGCGCGCCGCCACGCTGGACATCACCACAAATGCCGTCAACCCGTGGTAGTTCGGGACGGTGGCGCGAATCGCGTATCCCGGAATTTTCGAGCTTTGCCACTCAATCGGATAAGTGATCGGCGTATTGCCTAAAACGCTAAAGTCGAACGCCTTGTGAGTGTACTTCCAGATGTACTCTCCATCGATCACAAGATACCTGCCAAAAGCCTGCTGGAGGCCGGCGTGGAACTCGTTGCGGTGACCGGGACTGAGTGGGGCGGTAGTCACGCAAGCGCCACCCGCAACCAATGTCTGAAAAGCAACCACTACCGGATCGTTGCATCCCAGGCTCGCCAGTATGAGGTTCTCATTAAAGGGGCTTTCCATCGTGCGCGCATAAGACACACGGAGCACCGTGTTAGTCGGCTTGATGTTGTAGGCAACTCCGAGGCGCGGCTCCCCTTGGGCGGCGCTTGTAATCCCATTGTATTTGTCAAAACGTAAGCCGAGGTTGAAACTCCAGTTATGCCAGGTGATCGTATCCTGCGCATAAAAGGCAAACTCTTTGATATCTGTACGGCCAAAGTATTCGTACTCTTCGCTCGTGCTATTTGGACAGCCGTCGGAGGCGGGAAGCGTCGCTGTTCGGGTCAAGTCGTAACAAGCAAGAAGCGGAATGAATGCGGGAACCGTTCCCTGTCCGATGTTTGCCTGGAGAGCCCCTCCGCCGCACGCGGCCGGGTTGGTGAGTGACGGATCGGTGTCAGCGCTGCCGTCGGCGTTCAGACAGGGAGCGTTCGCCGTCGGATCCACAAGGCCAAAAGTATCCCTCTCGGTAAGGAACGTGTGTTCATACATCGCGCCCACCTTCACGTTATTTATACCTTTCACGTAAGCGATGTTTGTGCGGAGCCCTGCATTCGTAAGTCTCCGGTTCTGACCCACCGTGGCAGACTGCAGATCGGGCGTGAAATCGGCGAACGGGTCACTGCTCGGGTAGTAATTGTACTGATCCTGCCGCACAAATCCGCCGAACGTAAAAACGGCCTCAGGGCTTAGCACCCGTGTCCAAACGGGCGCTATATTGAAGGTCCTGATTTTCGACCGCTGATCCTGGGAGCCAACGGTCAAGCCGTCCGGTCCGAGGCCTCCGTTATCGACCACCAGCCCATTCCACGCCGACGCGGTTTGAGCATCGTAGGAATTCGGAGTCTGGAACCAGGAACGGGTGAACCCAAGATTTAGATTGATGCTGTCGTTCGCGGACGGCTTGAAATCAACACGGTCGAAGAAGTTCTCTTCATTCCCATGGTCGTGAAAGACCTGGTACTCAGGGCCGTCGAGAAACCGGCCCGTATCCAACCCGCTGGCAGATATGAAGTTTCCCCAGCTCTTCTGTCCGTAGGCGAGGTCGAAGCCGCCATTGCCAGTGCCAAAGGTGCCATAGGATGCCGTGACATCGCCGTGCGGGGTTGTCTCACCAAGCCCCGAACGGGTGGTGACGACCAAGACCAAACTGGTCTTACCCCCGTATTCGGCGGGAGGCGCACCCTCAATCACTTCCATGGATTGAACCGAATCGACCGGGATCTGATTGGAAAACACTTTGCTCTGCTGGTCCGTGATGGGCTGACCATCCACTGAGAACGAATTCGAGGCGTGGTCTCCGAGCCCGTGGAAAAGCCCGTTGGAGTCGGCCGCGACCCCCGGTGTCGCAAGCGTGACAAGAGAACTGAGCGAGGACGACGCGCTTTCGAGCGGGAGCTTATCGAAGAGCGCCCGGTCAACGTCGGAGTGGGTCGTTGGGTCGGTCTCTACAAGATCGCCTGCATCTGTAACGGTCACCGAGGTGATTTGAGTGCCTACGCTAAGAGCGATTTTGCCGAGGTCCACCAGTACCCCGGATCGCACATCGACATCCTGCTCCCGAGACTGAAATCCGGTGGCACTTACCGTCAGATGGTAGTTGTTGAAAGGAATGTTATTGAATACAAAATCGCCTTGCGCATCCGAAGGCGAAGTGCGATCGTAGCCGGAAACGGGGTTCTGAACCTCCACCACGGCGCCGCGCAAGACCGCTCCCGACGGATCGACGACTGAACCGCGAATGGTTCCGGCATTGCCGATTGATTGGCTGAAGCTAGGATTTGTAAAACTCACACCGAGGGCGAAACAGGCGTGCAACCCTGAGCGGACTCTAATCATGCCTCCAATTCTCAGGTCAACTGCACCGATCACCAAGTAAAATCCTATGAACGGGCAAGAAAGGTTAACTAGCGGGCACAACGTGTCTATGAGCGGACGCACGCTCGGCCGATAGTAAAACTTCTTTACCGTTCAGAGAAGACAGCGTTCAAGAACCCGGATTTCCGGCAAATCCGCCCGCTCGCAGCGAAGAATAGGCCACTTACAGCTAATCTTTAG
>NZ_CAJCHS010000223.1 GCF_903970205.1 Nevskia soli
GGCATCCTGGTCGTCCGGCTGGGCGCGATGGGCGATGTGCTGCACGCCCTGCCCGCGGCCGCGTCGCTCAAGCATAGTTTCCCCGCGTCGAAGCTAACGTGGGTGGTCGAGAGCACGTGGGCGCCGCTGCTTGAAAACAACAGCTTCATCGATCGCGTGATCTGTCTCGACCGCCGCCGCGCCGGGTCGTGGCTGAGTACGCTTCGTGAACTGCGCGAGCAGCACTTCTCGCTGGCGTTCGATTTTCAAGGACTGCTGAAGTCAGCCATCACCGCGTCGCTCGCGCGGCCGGATCGCCTGATCGGATACAGTCACCGGCTGGTGCGCGAACGGATGGCGGCGTGGTTCTATTCCAATCGCGTCTCGAGCGCGGCCGTGCATGTGGTCGATCGTCATCTGGATGCCGCCGCAGCCGCCGGCGCGGTCAATCTGATTCGTTCCTTCCCGCTGCCGCAAGGCATGCCGGAAGGCGATCTTCCCGATGCGCCTTTCGTTCTGGCCACTCCCTCGGCCGGATGGAAGAGCAAGCAATGGCCGCTCGAATCGTACGCGGAGGTCGCCCGTTTGTTGAAGGATCAGTGGAACATGCCGCTGGTTCTGAACGGCCCGCCATCCGCGCGCGCCGAGCTGGAACAAGTCCCCGGAGTGTGGGTCCATTCGAGCGGCATCTCCGGTTTGATTGATGCAACGCGCCGGTCGACCGCGGTAATCGGCGTCGATAGTGGTCCGATGCATCTGGCCGCCGCGATCGCGAAACCCGGCGTGGCGATCTTCGGTCCGACCGATCCCGCGCGAAACGGTCCTTATGGCGGCTCGTTGCAGGTGCTGCGAAGCCCGAATGCCGGAGTCGTCGGTCTGACACGCGGCGACTACCGCCGCGGCGATACGATCGACGCGAGTATGCGCGAGATCACTCCGGAGCATGTGGTTGCCGCGCTCGCTAGCGTGCTGTGACGTTCCCGAAGCGCTACGCCGATCAGGTCGCGCGCCTGCGTGTGCCTTCCGGGTTCCTGCTCGTGGCCACGTTCGCGTGGCTCTCTCATCCGACGCGCAATTCGCTGCTGCTCGGCGGTGCGATATCGATTCTCGGATTGCTGCTGCGCGCCTGGGCCGCCGGACATCTCGCGAAAGACAAGCAGCTCTGTCAATCCGGGCCGTATGCGTGGTCGCGGAACCCGCTCTACATCGGCACCTTGCTGGTGGCGTGCGGTCTGGTGATTGCCGGGCGAAGCATCGCGCTAGCGGGCATCTTCGCGATTGTCTTCGTCTTCATTTACCTGCCCGTGATTGAACTCGAAGAACAACACTTGCGCGATCTGTTTCCCGATTTCGACGAGTATGCGCGCCGGGTGCCGCGGCTGATCGGTTTTCGGAAACGCACGGCCGCATCGGGCGGAAGGTTCAAGTCTGAGCTCTACGTTTACAATCGCGAGTATCAAGCTCTCCTCGGATTCCTCGCCGGCCTCGCGTTTCTGATCATCAAGTGGATGACCTTACAGTAGTCCTGGTTTCGCCGCGCAATCCGCTAAATATCGGAGCGTGCGCGCGCGCCATGAGCAACTTCGGGTTCCACGACCTGCGCCTCGTGAATCCCTATGAGAAGGCGTTTCGTGAAGCCGTCAGCGCGGTTGGAGGCGCACCGGTGCTGCAGTCCGCGCGCGTTTACGATGACCTCGCCGCCGCCGTCAACGATTGCTCTCTCGTGGTAGGAACCACTTCGATCGGCAACCGCGAGCTGCAGCACACCTTATACCCGCTCGAGTCTGCCGCGCCACTAATTCAAGGCAAAGCAGCCCTGCTATTTGGGTCCGAGAAGTTCGGCCTCTCAAACGACGACATCAGTTTCTGCCACTTCCTCGTACGCATTCCGACGACGCCTGAGACGCCGTCGATGAACCTCGGCCAGTCCGTCGCCGTCTGCCTTTATGAGCTCATCCGCAATCCATCGGCGCGCGCGGTTACTGAAAGCCGTCGCTCGCTCAGCGGCAACGATGCCGAACAGATCACGCGCATGCTGCTCGAAGTTCTCCATCGCAGCGGTTACACCAACCGCATTGTGGCGACATCCACGGAGCTCAAGATCCGCCGCTTCATCCGGCGCATTCATCTTGGCGCGGTCGATGGCCGCCTGGTCCTCGGCTTTCTGCGTCAATTGCTCTGGAAGCTTAGATGATGGGTCGGTCTTGGCACGGCGTAGTTTCCAGGTGCAATACGTTGCGGCAACTCGGGATGCGCGTCACTCGCTCAGAGTGGAACGAGGCACGAGCCAACCGTTTATGAAACAGCGCGACTGTCACTGTTCCCAAGGGTTGAACACGGGCACACCGGCTTTATCGAACTTACTGCGGTCGCGCGTCACGGATGTCTTCCGTCAGCGGAAGGACTCGCCCTGCAAAAGCGGGACGCAGCGTTCGCGTGAGCCAGTCATTCACTCAGCGCGGCGCGTCACATCCTGTTGAAGCTCAGTGCCGAAACGAATTTCCGCGATGCTGACGACGCTGACGTACGCCATCCGAGCGAAACGTCCCGCACGTTGAGACGCACGCGGGGCGGCGTGAGATCGACGTCGGGATAGGGGCGGGCCTGCAACGCCGCAAGCGCCACCGCGCCAGTCTGATTCCCCGGGTCGGGGAACTTTTCATTGAGGGCGTCGAGCGCCTGTTCCAGCAGTTCGTCGGCGTCGTGCAGATGGCGGTTCGGAATTTCCGCGCGGACGCGCTGCACGAGTTCCGGCCTGCGAATTTCAAGGTTCATGGTCCCGGCCCTCCTTTTCACAGGTTATCGCGAACTGCAAGTCAGACGAGCCTCCGCGCAGGTCTATACGTTCTACCCGAACCAAACGCTTGCGATTTTGCCCGGTGGCTACATGTGGCTATGATTCGGGTATGAAGACGGGCATACGCGACTTGAGGGACAACCGGGCTAGTCAGTTCGATCGGCTCGTCGCCTCCGGCGCGATTACCCCACCCTCCGAGAGCGGTGACCCTCTGGAAGGTTGCCCTGAAATTCGCCTCGACCCTGGTACGGCGGCCGCCCTTATCGACAGCGATCGTGGCGAAGCGTAAGGCAGTTCCGGCCCGCCCCACCCGGCTGCCCGGCCGCAACGGTTACTCCAGCAGCACCGTTGCGGCCTCGACTGAGCGGAAGATCCGCCGCTTCGTCTGGGCTCTGTCGACGCGGCTGGTCCTCGGTCTTCGCGTCAATCGCCTTCGAAAGCTCAAGTGATAGGTCCGTCTGGCCCGCCGTAGCGTCTGGAATTCAATCGTAGAACTTGAGCTCGGGCAGAGGGTAATGCTTACGATTGCGCGTCCAAAGTTGTGCCCCGTTCGCAACCGCGCTAGCGGCAATCAAAGCGTCGCCGAGTTCCACGGCGTGGCTCTTTCGATAGCGGCGTAAATACTCCCCGGCTTGTCGCCCGAGCGCGGCGTCGATTGGCACGCAAACGAGAGCCTCGAACAGGGATTCAAGGTACGCGTGTTCGGCGGGACGCGCTCCGGCCCAAAGTTCGGCCGCGCTTACGGGTGAGAAGAGAATCAGCGCGTCCGATGCGCCCAGTTCAAGCCACCGGGACAGGAGGACCTTGTCGCGGCCTCTCGACACGTCAATCAGGATGTCGGAGTCGATCAGGACAGTCATCGGTCCGCGAGACGTTCGAAGCGGCTTCCCTTGCGAAGGCGCCTTATCTCCGCGACGGAATTTGTGCCTCCCACACGACGCTTGCGACTGCCCGCAAAGCGCTGCATTGCGGACAACCGTTGTTCGTGGCTTCCGACATAGCGTTCGCGCACGGCCTGACGAACCAGCTCGGAAATGGTTGTGTTCTCCCGCCGAGCCCGCGCGTGGAGCGCTGTCCATAGCAGGTCATCGAGATGAAGCTGAGTCCGTCGCACGATGTATTATACATCGTCGCCCGATTATGGGCGGCGTCTGGCTTTGGCTTCCCGTGTTTGTCTTTCCATTCACCGCCCACTCGCACCCGTATCGAATCCCCACACTGAGCCCGAGCGAAAGCGAGTGGATGTGCGCCGCAACGGCATCGGACCGCTCGCTTTCGCTCGGGCTCAGTATGCGGTTCGCGACGCGGCCGAGATCGGTCCAAAACTTTGAATTCCGGATTCATCGATGATGTCTGCATTGCCAAAGAGCACGTCTATTTGGCTACGGCCATGCTTCAGCCGTTCGGATCTCGCAGATGTCAGTTGCAAATTGATCGCGCCGCTAAACGCTCGGGCGACTTACGACAGCCGTTCGCAGCGCAGTCTCGGACTCGGAACAGTGACTGCGCGAAATCGCAAATGCCTGTTGCAATTGGACGATGTTCCGACCGGTTAGCTGCCACCCGCTTTGGAAGCTTAAAATAGAAGAGCGGGAATGATCCAACTCACCGGCGCGGGCAAGCGCTTCGGGCCGAAAATCCTATTCGAAAATCTTGACTGGCTGATCACGCCGAAGGAGCGTGTCGGTATTGTCGGCGCGAACGGCACCGGCAAATCGACGCTGCTCAAGACGCTGGCGGAGATCGAGACGCTCGACTACGGGTCGATCACTTTCAGCAAAGGCATCACGGCGGGCTATCTGCCGCAGGATGGGTTGAGCCTCTCCGGGCGGTCCGTATTCGCCGAGTGCATGTCCGTCTTCGAT
>NZ_CAJCHS010000224.1 GCF_903970205.1 Nevskia soli
CCGTCGATTGTCGAGTGCGTTTATCGACAATAGAACAATTTCCAACGAACTGTCAAGAATGTTCTAATCTATGGCCTATGCGCCACTTTGTCACCGTCGCAGTTCTTGCGTTCGCAGTAACTCTCCTCTTCCTCGGCCGCCCGGAGATCCGCCTTCACGCGCAGCCGGCGGAGAACGCGCCGGTAGCCTGGAACCCGGAGAGCGTCCAGTTGCTCATTCGTTACGGGGTTACTGATACAACCACACGAACGTGGCACGGATGGGTTGAGTCCAATAGTACGGATACCAGGATCGTCGCGGTCAGCGGTTACCACTTTCAGGCCGAAGATACTCTAAGCTCGTCGGATGGAGGTGTCCGTGAGTTCACCTTCTCCAGCCGTGCCTGGACTCCTAATGTCCAACAAGTTGATCTAAGTCCCGTACTTCCGGGGCCGCGACCTGTCTTTCCGAACGGCATCTTCGTAACTGTCAACGGTAGCCCGGACTCTCGCATCCACATTGTCGGCGCGCCTGCGGGCACCGGCGATTTCAGTTTTAGGCTCGGCGACTTGGCGAACCGCAACCAGCTCACTTTCGAGAACGGCAACATTGAAGTAGAGCGCGTCGCCGCGCCGTTTTTGTTGAGTTCCGCGGTTGTCAAAGATGAAGCAGACTACCCCACGATCGCGATCGGTCCCAATAATCGCGTCGCCGTTGCGTGGCAGGAGTTTACGGGAGACCGTGACCGGATCGTTTCGCGCGAATGGGACGGCGCCAATTGGAGTGCGCTCGACATTCTCGAATCCGAAGAAACTCGCGATGTCTTCCGGCCCTCCGTGGCTTACGATGGTCAAGGTCAACTGCATATCGTGTGGTCCGCGCAGGTCGACCACAACTTCGATCTTTACGAGCGTCGTAAGTCGCCCGCTGGCTGGAGTCCAGTTGAGCGGCTTACCAATACACCGGGATCCGACTTACATCAGAAGGTAATCGGTGACAAACAGGGCAATCTCTGGCTCGCCTGGCAATCCTTCCGCGGAGGCCAAAGCGACATCTATCTGAAGCAATTTAAAGACGGTAAGTGGGGCGAAGAGCGCAAGATCAGCGAATCTTCCGCCAATGATTGGGAGCCTTCTTTAGCCGCCTCGGATAGCGGAACGGTTTGGATTGGATGGGACACTTACGACCGCGGGAATTACGATGTCGTCGTTCGTTCCCTTACTTCCGGAACACTAAGTCCGATCCGATCCATCACCTCTTCGCCGCGTTTCGAAGCCCACGCTTCCCTCGCCTGCGACAAAGAGGGGCGCCTGTGGGTGGCCTTCGACGAAGCCGAAGCCAACTGGGGCAAGGATTACGGATACCTTGTGAAGACCGCCGGCAATCCGCTCTACGAGTCCCGTAAGTTCCGCGTCGTGCGCCTTACCGGAGACCGTCTGGAGGAACCGTCCGCTCCCTTGAGCGCCGCGTTCCCGCTCTATCTTCCACGCTTTCTACAGAACCCGCAGATTACGATCACTCCTGACGGCGCGGTCGCGGTGGCGGCGCTGCAACTAACTCATTCCAACAGCGTGGTCGAAGTCTGGGGAGTCAATGGAATTTGGGAGAACGTGATCTTTACTCTGGATGGCGCGGGATGGCGTCGCAACCAGTCCCTGCCCCAATCCGCGGGCGCGAACGATCAACGAATCGCAATTGCCGCGGCGCCCGATGGCCGTCTTTGGTCCGCCTGGGCCGCCGATAATCGCGATTACCTTGTAGCTCGTCCGCGCACTCAAGTCGTTAGCGCTGCGCTAGTTCCATATGCCAAGAACTCCGGGGAAATCGCGATGCGGCCATTTATCGAGAGTCCCGAACTAAGCCGCCCGCAGGACCCCACCGAAGCGAATGACCTCAAAACCATCCGCGCCTACCGCATCAACACCGGAGATGGATCGCTCAGGATCGTTCGCGGCGACCTGCATCGCCACACATCGCTCTCTACCGACGGTGTTGGCGACGGCTCTCTATGGGATTTCTATCGGTACGCTCTCGACGCCGCGAGTCTCGATTTCTCGACGGTTACCGATCATCAGGGCGGGGCCACGTCCTACAACTGGTGGAAGACACAGAAGTCGAGCGATATGTTTCAGACGCCGGGCCGCCTGACCACTCTATACGCGTATGAGCGCAGCGTGGTTTATCCGAACGGCCACCGCAACATGGTGTTCACCGAGCGCGGTGTTCCTATTCTTCCGATCGATCCCGCGGAGATGACCGGACCCGATAAGCCCGGAACGAAACGGTCTTCCGAAGTAGTTTTGCCTTACCTTCGTAAGTTCAACGGAATCGCCTTCCGGCATACTACGGCGACCGATCAGGGTACAGACTGGGGCGATCACAATAACGAACTTGAGCCCATGATTGAGATTTACCAGGGGCACCGCCTCGCTTACGAACACGATGGCGGACCACGCGCGCCTGCCGCCGACAAGTTATATACCCAGCGAAGCGGCTACCGCCCGGCCGGCTACTTCTGGAATGCCCTCGCCAAAGGCTATCGAATGGGTATTGAAGCGTCGTCGGACCATTGTTCAACTCACATTTCCTATTCCTGCATTCTGGTGACAAACAATTCACGTCAGGAACTTGTGGACGCGATGCGTAAGCGCCACTCCTATGGAGCAACGGATAACATCGTCCTCGATTTCCGCGTTCAAAGTAACGGCCGCGAATATATCCAGGGCGACGAAGTTCCGGATGCCGAACACTACGTCCTGACGGTCAATGCCATCGGAACCGGACCCATTAAGCGAGTGGACCTGATTCACAATGAGTCCTACGCCTACAACGTCCTGCCCGCCGGTAAGTCCGCGGTGAAGTTCTCCTACACGGATAAGAACCCGGCGCCCGGCGAAAACCGCTATTATGTGCGAGTCGAACAGGAAGATGGCAACTTAGCCTGGAGCTCGCCGGTGTGGGTCGAGAGGAAAGGCAACTAACGGCTTAGTCGCGTGACTTACCCAACGTTTTACCCCAGGGCAGCGTCAAGCCTTGGATCGGGCGCGGCGGCGCCGCACATTTCGCCAAGCTTCGACTTACTGGAAATCCCAGCCATGATCTTTGCCCCGTGATGCCGTGACGACTCGATCGCGATCTCGTGCGTATAAACTCCCGCCATAACCGCCCCCGCAAAGTAAACTCCGGGACGCCCGCTCTCCAGCGTCTCGGGGTCATAAATCGGCCTGTCTCCGCAGGGGGACAGCGGAATCCCGTTCCGTGTTAGAAACTCAAAGTCCGCGTGATACCCGGTCATCGCGAAAACGAAATCGTTTGCGATTTCGCGCTCGCCCCGCGGCGTATCGACCGCTACGAAAAATTGATGGATGGCCGTGACGCGCGAACGCATGAGGACCTGGATCTGTTGGCTCGCGATCCGCGCCTCCAACGCCGCACGAATCGCGGGCTTCATGCCGAACCGGTCCCCGCGATGAACCAACGTGACGCGCGCCCCCGCATCGGCCAATTCAACCGCCACAATTCCCGCCGAATTCCTACCGCCGATCACCACCACGTCGCTCCCGAAGTAAGGGTGCGCATCGCGGTAATAGTGAGCGACCTTGGGCAGCGATTCCCCGGGGACGCCCAGCAAATTCGGGCTCCCGTAGTACCCCGTCGCCACCACCACCTGCCGGGCTCGCACGGTGCCACGGCTCGTCCGCAAATGGAAATTACCCGGAACGCCGTCGATCGACAACACCGTTTCCCGCTGCCGGATGTCCAGCCGCGCCTGGCTAACCACCTCCCGGTAGTAGCGGATCGCTTCGCCGCGGGTGGGCTGATTGCCCTCCGCGTGCATCCTGAAGTCGCCGATTTCGAGTCCCGAAGCGGAACTGAAGAATCGCATCTGATCAGGGAATCGATAAACGGTACTAGTCAGACAGTCCTTCTCGACAACGACTGCATCTGCTTCATTCTTTTGGAATTCCAGTGCGCAGGCTAGTCCGGCAGGCCCGGCGCCGATGATCACCGCATCTCGAAGGCTCATTAGAATCTTGGCGTTAATCCTTGCATTTTCGCGCGAATTCTTCGTATAGTCTATAGACATTCCAAACTTAAGTTTTTTCAGGGAGAGCTTAAATGTTTCGAGGTTTTACGTCTGTAGTCTTCGCGCTTGCGGTCGCGTGCCCTCTCGCCTGGGGCCAGGTGGACACCGGTACGGTTTCCGGCACGGTAAAAGATTCATCCGGAGGGGTCATCCCGCACGCCGCGATTGTCGTGACCAACGTCGCCACAGCAGTTTCCGAGCCCGCTCAGGCCAACGACACGGGATACTTTTCCGTTCCCGCGCTGCGGCCGGGTGTGTACGAAATTACCGCCGCCGCGCCGGGCTTCGAAAAGGTGAACAAGACCGGCATCGAAGTGCGGGTGCAGGACCACCTCGAAATTAACTTTCAACTCCCTGTCGGCCAAACCACCAGCGAGGTTTCGGTCGAAGCCAAAACCCAGACTCTGAACACGGAAACGTCGTCTACCGGAGAGGTCGTCGACCAGGAACAGGTCCTCGGGTTACCGCTGAACGGCCGCGACTACATTCAGCTCGCGACGCTTACCGAGGGGACGACGCCATCGCAAAGGAGCACGGAGCGCGATACCTTCGTCTCCAACGGCGCACGGCCGATCCAAAACAGCTATATGCTGGACGGCATCGATAACAAGAACAAGATCGTCGGGTTTGACAGCTCGTCGGCGCAATCGATCGAGGTAAACGTCGATGCTGTGCAGGAGTTCAAGGTTCAGACGAGTAACTACTCCGCGGAGTTCGGCCAGTCCGCGGGAGCTATCGTCAACGTGTCGATCAAGTCTGGCACGAACGGGATTCATGGCAGCCTGTTCGAGTTCCTTCGTAATAACTTCTTCGATGCGCGGCCTTACTTCCAACCGCCCGCCGGCGCTACGCCTAAGTTCATTCAGAACCAGTTCGGCGCTACTCTCGGTGGACCGATCATAAAGAACCGTACTTTTTTCTTCTTTGGATGGCAGAGTTCCCGCGAGGTCAACGCAGCCCCCCAGTTAGCCAACGTTCCCACTCTGGCTGAGGACCAAGGTATCTTCCCCGGACCGATATACAATCCTTTGACGACCGCGCCGAATCCGAACGGATCCGGTTACACGCGAATGCCGTTCGCCAACAACACCATCCCGGCCAGCTTGTGGGACCCGGTCGCCGCCAAGCTGCTTACTCTGTATCCGGCGCCGAACTTAACGGGTAAAAATAACTTCTTTTCGAACCAGGAAGAAAGCATCGACAACGACCAGTTCCTCGGTCGGATCGATCACCGCTTCAGCGATCGCGATAATGTGTTCGGCCGGTATGTAACTTCAGCCAACACAAATTTCGAGCCGGCGACTCTACCGCCGCCCGCCAGCTCTCCCAGCATCGTATATCCTTTCGCGCACTCCTTTGCAGCCAGCGAGACTCATATCTTCAAGCCCAATCTAATCAATGAAGCGCGCATCGGTTACCAGGAAACCCAAGAAATACAGCAGGCCGATACCACGCGTCTATTCAGCCAGTACGGAATCATCGGAGCGCCCAACCTTCCGAACGTTTACGGCCTTCCAACCTTCGCCATATCGGGACTGACGACTCTCGGCACCACGGGCCCCGGAGCCCTGCCCACGCCGGCTACCGGCTCGGGTAACCTGCCGATCGACAAAGAAGGCCGGGTTCTCCAAGCCGATGACAATCTCTCCTGGGTGCGGGGCCGCCACACCATTAAGTTCGGGGTCGATTTCCAGCAGGTGACACTGTACGCCAATGTAACGCTCGAGGCTCGCCCCGCTTATACGTTCAACGGCGTCTACACACAGAATCCACAAAGCCGCGCGGGGACGGGCTCTGCATTTGCGGATTTTCTTCTTGGAGAAACCAGCTCGGCTCAGGTCTCGACCAACTCGATCAGTAATAGCCGGCAGCACATCTATCAGGGATATGTTCAAGACGACTGGCAGGTCAATTCCCGGTTGACCCTCAACTTAGGGGTTCGGTACGAATTGCCGATGCCGTTCTTTGAGTTGACCAATAATTACGCCGACGCGATACTTGAACCGGGTCCGTACTACGGTAAACTGCTCGACGCCCATAACCTGGCGGGAACGGGCTATTCAAACTCATTTGTCGATGCGAATTACCACAATTTTGCGCCAAGAGTCGGATACGCGTATAAGCTGACCAACAAAACGGTCATCCGCAGCGCTTTCGGAGTCTTCTACGGAAGAGACGAAAACGTTCCCGTGGCGCGGCGCCCAACCAACAACCCGCCCTACTTCATCCTCACCACTTACACATCCGATCAGATCGATCCGAACATCATCCTTTCGCAAGGATTCCCGTCAACGGCACTGAATCCGGCGACCGTAGTCGATCCGACGGTTAACACGTACCTCAAGCACTCACCGACGCCTTACACCCAGCAGTGGAACTTTAACATCCAACAGGATGTGGGCGCCGGGTTTGTTGCCCAGGTAGGTTACATCGGCTCAAGCGCTCACGATCTCTACTTCCCGGTGCAAATCGACACTCCGACCCCCGGTCCCGGTAGCATACAAGCTCGCAGACCGCTGCCGCAATATAGCGGCGATTATGAATACGGACCGTTTGTAAGTTCAAACTATAATGCCCTTCAAGCGCAGCTCGAGCGCCGGTTTAGCAAAGGACTCGAAGTTCTTGCGGCTTACACCTGGAGCCACTCCATCGATAATGGCTCAAGCCAGGCCGATAACGATAGCTTCACGCCACTTGACCCGTTCAACCTTGCGCTCGATCGCGGTAATTCGAACTTCGATGTCCGCCAGCGCTTTGTTCTAAGTTCGGTTTACGAACTTCCATTCGGCAAAGGAAAACCTTTCTTCAGTAACAATCGATTTGCCGGCGCTGTGCTGGGCGGCTGGCAGGTGACCGATATCTTCAGTGCGCAAACCGGTCTTCCTTTCACGCCCGTTCTCGCGGTCGACAACACCAACACGGGTACTGTCGCGGTACCGAACCGGATCGCGAACGGGGCGCTTCCGAGCAACGAGCGCGGCCCTCAGAACTGGTTCGACGAGGCGGACTTCGTCACGCCGGCTCAATATGTGTATGGAAATTCCGGCCGTAACATTCTTCGCGGTCCTGGCTTCCGGAACATGGACGTGGGGATCTCTCGCTTCTTCGCTCTTGGCGAGCGTTTCAACCTGGAGTTCCGCGCGGAAGCCTTCAATATCTTCAACACTCCGGAGCTAGGTCTTCCCAACGCAACTCTCGGCCAGGCGACAACGGGCACGATTACGACGGTAGTGAATCCGCAGCGTGAATTGCAGCTGGCATTGCGGCTGCGATTCTGACCGGCTAGGAATCGACTTATCTAAGTAGAGGAAAGCGAGGGAATCATGAGAATACGACCATTCTTACTAGCTTCGTTTGGATCGATCGTGCTGCTGGCTGTTGGATTACCCGCGGCCGCGCAGAACCTGACTTCCGTTCGTATCTTGCTGGGAGTTGGTGACACGACTCCTACTCGATGGGACGGGACTCTTCAAGTGGCAGGCGGCTCGATGGTGTCGCTTGATCCCTGGCGTTTCGAAGGTTCCGATGGAATCTCCGGCGCAACGTGGCATTTCTCGACGCACCCCGTACGGCTCTTCAGCGGAACCTCACCAACGTCGACTGCCGGCAATAACATCGTGGCTAATGGTGTAATTGCCACGATCTCGACTGCTTCCAGCGACGCGGAAATCAAGATCACCACCGCTCAGGGAGATTTCGGGTTTCGGCTCGGCGAGCTTACTTACGGAAAACCCGTATCGCGCTTAGAAGGGAAAGTGCATCTCGATCGTATCCCGGTTTCTACTCAGATTACAAATACCAAGGAAGAAGAAGACTTCCCGGCAGCGGCCGCGGGTAAGAATGGGGAAGTCTGGGTAGCTTACATTCAGTTCCATCACAATCCGGAGCACAACGCGCTGCGAGCGGCGCTCGATTCGCCGCCGAAAGACTTCAGTAAGTGGAAGTCGCCCACCGGCGGCGATCAGGTTTTCATGCGGAAGTACGCGAACGGCAAGTGGGGCGATCCTATCCCGGTCACCGAATCGGGTCTGGATGCCTTCAAGACCTCGATTGCCGTGGATGGGCAGGGACGGCCGTGGGTGTTCTGGTCGCAAAACGCGCGATTCCCCTCCAGAATTCCTAACTTCGAGATCTTCGCCCGCGTCATGCCCGGAGGACAGCCGGGTAAGAGGATACAGATATCGAATGATCCCGGCAATGATGTCGCTCCTGTCGCTGCGACAGATTCAAAAGGTAACGTCTGGGTAGCCTGGCAGGGATGGCGCAACGGGAAAGCAGCGATTCTGGCGGCTACCCAGTCCGGTTCCGAATTCGGTCCCGCGCAGATTGTAAGTAAGGCGCCTGCGAACCAATGGAACCCGGCGATCGCCGCGGACCAGAAAGGGCGAGTTACTGTCGCCTGGGATACTTATCGCAATGAGAACTATGACATCTACATGCGGACGGCCGTGGACGGGAATTGGGGTCCGGAAACTCCCGTAGCCGCCACCGCGCGTTATGAAGCCTATCCTTCGATCGCTTACGAGAATACAGGACGTTTGTGGATCGCCTATGAAGAAGGCGGGAAGGGTTGGGGCAAAGACTTCGGCGCCTACACCACGCCGGGCGTGGCCGTCTACCAGGGCCGCGCGATCCGCGTTCGCGGCTTCGAACCCGACGGACGTGTGGTCCAAACGGTCACGGATCCCGGCGCATCTTTACCGGGCTTCCCTAGTATCCATTTCGATAAAGGCGGTCTTCAGAAGGACTTCGAAAAGCTCGATCCTGACCCGGAAAACGCCAAGACGCGCAAACCGGACACCGGCGCGCGCAACATGCAGAATGCGCGCAATAACTTCCCGCGTCTTACTGTAGATAGCTCGGGGCGAATCTGGCTCGCCGTGCGCAGCGCGCATCCCGTGTTTTGGAGCCCGATTGGAACCGTCTGGACCGAGTTTCTCATCTCGTATGACGGCAAGGGTTGGACGAATCCGATTTTCCTGAACCATTCCGATAACTTACTCGATAACAAACCGGCGCTTGTTTCCACGCAGCCAGGCCAGCTATTGGTTGTTAACTCGAGCGACAAGCGCCGAAGATACGATCTTGGGGAAGCAATCAACTCGCCGCTCGGAATTATGCCGACTCGTAAGGAAGATCCTTATGAGAACGATCTTTATGCAAGCACCATCGACTTGGGCGTCGCGTCACAACCCCTGGCCGTGGCCGATGCTCCTCCGGTGCAGGTGGCGGGTGCTGAAGCGGTCGCCGATAAGACCGACCTTGCCGCGCTCAAGAAGATTCGTGACTACACAATCAACACGTCGGCGGGTGATCTAAAGATCGTTCGCGGCGAATTCCACCGGCACAGCGAGATCTCCATGGATGGCGGCGGGGACGGCTCAATCATCGATCAATACCGCTACGCGCTGGATGCCGGATCGCTTGATTGGGTCGGTTGCTGCGATCACGACAACGGCGCCGGCCGCGAGTACACGTGGTGGCTGAGTCAGAAACTTACCGATATCTTCTACTCGCCCGGCACGTTCACTCCTATGTTCAGTTATGAACGCAGCGTGAACTACCCGGAGGGTCACCGCAACGTGATCTTTGCGCAACGGGGTGTGCGCACCCTTCCCCGCCAGCCGATCACCGAAGAAAACCAGAATGTACATGCGCCCGACACCCAGTCGCTCTATGCGTATCTGAAGGCTTTCAATGGGATCGCGGCCGCACACACCAGTGCGACCGGCATGGGTACCGACTGGCGGGATAACGATCCTCTGGCTGAGCCCGTTGTCGAAATCTATCAGGGAGACCGGCAGAACTATGAGATGCCCGATGCGCCCAGATCCAATTCAGAGAAGGATTCGATTGGCTTGTGGCGACCCAAAGGCTTCGTGAGCCTCGCGCTCGCGAAAGGCTACAAGCTCGGGTTTCAAGCCAGCTCCGACCACATTTCGACGCATATGAGCTACTGCAACCTTCTGGCCAAGGACACCAGCCGTGAGTCGCTGCTCGATGCCTTCCAGAAGCGCCACGTATACGGAGCCACGGATAACATTTTGGCTGACGTGCGCAGCGGTCCGCATATAATGGGTGATGCATTCGCGACAGCTGAACAGCCGAACCTGCATGTGAAGCTCAGCGGCACGTCGAAGTTTTCGAAAGTCGTGGTGATTAAAGACAACAACTACGTTTACTCCACCGAGCCCGGAACGAGTCAGGTAGAGTTTTCATGGCGCGATAACTCGCCAACCAAAGGGAAGACCAGCTACTACTATGTTCGCGGCGAGCAAGATACCGGCGACATCGTCTGGGCTTCGCCGATGTGGATCACCTACACCGGTAAGTAGTTTCACGATGTAGTTAAACGATGTAGTAAAACCAGGAGTTCGTTTCAATGGAAGACGAGAAACAGCGGCGGATCCGCTACTACGCATTCGCCGCTTTCGTGGGCGTGCTGCTGCTCCTGAACTGGCTGGGCATTTTCAAAACGTTCTTCGGCATCGATACGGCCATCCTGATTACCTTGATGGCCGGCTACAAGACGTTTTATAACTCGTTCTCAGCCCTGCTGGAGCGCCGCATTTCGGCGGACATCGCGCTGTGCGTCGCCGTGATCGCCGCTCTGGCCGTGGGTCAGTACATGGCCGCCGCGGAAGCGATGTTCATTGTGCTGGTGGGCGAGGGTCTCGAGTCGTTCGCGGCGGGCAGAACAGAAGCGGCCATAGAGAAGTTCATCGAGCAATTACCGCGCATCGCGCTGTTATTCCGCGACGGGCGCGAAGAAGAGATCAGCGCCGACCTCTTGCTTGCCGGCGATCTGATCATCGTACGCGCGGGCGACCGCATTCCGGCCGACGGAATCGTCGAACATGGCCTATCGTTCGTCAATGAAGCTTCCATAACCGGTGAACCGCTTCCGCGTGAAAAAGGCCCGTCGGACGAAGTATTTTCGGGCTCGCTGAATGGTAATGGTCTACTCCGGGTCCGAGTCACTCGCAGCGGTCCCAATACTACTCTCGCGCGGGTCATCGAACTTGTAAAAGAAGCTCAGGAGAAACGCGCCCCGGTAGAGCGTCTGGCGGATCGGGTCGCTAAGTACTTTCTGCCCGCGCTCTTACTTGCCGCGGCTCTAACCTTCTTTATAACCAGGGATTGGTCGCGTACTGTGGCCGTTCTAATCGTCGCGTGCCCTTGCGCTTT
>NZ_CAJCHS010000225.1 GCF_903970205.1 Nevskia soli
GCCTTTGTCACCTTCATACTTAGGGAAGCCGGCCCGCCAGGGCTTTATTCTCGGGTTCGGAAGTACCACGACCGCTGAAGTTCCCCGGGCAGTCCAGCGTTTAGGCGAGGTGCTGCGGTCCCAACAAAAAGTGGTCATATAAAGGGAGAAAGAGTGGATATTGAGATTCGGAGCGTTTCCGGGGCGAGGCTTTTCTTGCATCAGTCCACTCCCTGGCACCGGTAAGATTGCCCTGGCGATGAGCGGCGGGGGCTCTCGAATCGCTTCCCGCGTCATATCGAAAGCATCATTCGAATAAGTGCGCGCTGCGTACATCGACAACTCCCCACAGCAGTGCGCGATCCGATTGGGCGTGATTGGTGATGAGTTCAGGCTGCGGTTCTGCGAAGCTTCGAAGCACAACGACGGCGTCCTTGGTCGCCGCATGACGGACGGCCCTCGAAAGCCGGTCGCGGTAAGAAGGTTGCGCGCCATCCAGGATGTTCGATAAGGAGAACGCGTCAAAGGAGCCGGCCGGGCAGCACTCAAGGTAGGAAGCCGCGTCGCCGAGTGCGAACTGGACGCGGCAAGTTGCCGGCCGCGGCTCGTCGTGCGGTTCGCCCAGAAGCAATGCGCGTGCGAACGGATTCGTCGCGTTGGCATGCCGAGCGAAGCCGCTTTCCAGTCGCCTCCTAAGTATCTCGCCGAAATTGGGCGGTAAGAAGGCAAGAAACTCCGGGGCATACACAAGACGTAGGATCGCGCGAGATAGCAGCGCCTCGAAGCTTGTGCGGAAACGCTGTGTGTCTAGCTGCGAACGCCAAAACTCGACCTGTTCTGTAACGTCGGAAAGGGCGAGGAATGCGCGAACCTTTCGAGTGCTCCAACCTACCAATGGCGCAAAAGCGCGCGCGGCGGCCATGGCGCGCTCAGCACAGCCAGCGACATATCCGGCAACCAAGCCTGCGCCTAGGACGCGGCGCTCCGCGTACTCAAGTTGCACCGGATTGATGTCGCAAGCGACTACGTCGTGGTCACCAGAGAGTCTTATTGCTGTGCAGCCGGCCGAAGCTATACAAAAAACGCGGCCCTTGTTCTCAAACGCCTTCTGCTCGATTGCGGCGTCCTCATACATCTGTCCGAATAACAATTGCTGCGCCCCGTGCGAGGATTTGAAACGTCCCGCATACCACGGTGTTTCCCGGCTCACGGCCGCGTCCCTGGGAGCGCGCCGCACGCCCAGACAAGTACGAGAAAGGCGGCGTTCTTCACAACCATTCCGGCAGGATCGTGGATTAGTTGACGCGCCCACAGAAGTCCGTTGATGTTAAGGACCACAAGTAACGCGATCTGCACGATCGCGCAGGCGCCGGGATAGATTCCGGACAGTATCCACGCCGCGATCGCGACCTCTATGACTCCCAGTAATTTCAGAAACCATTTACCGAACAGCGGCCCGAGCTTCGGAACCATCGCGACGATATCCGATTCTCTTTGGGCGTTTCCAAGAACTTTATTCCATAGTCCCTCGTAGAGCCAGACGGCGGCAACAGCACCGCGAATGATAACTAACGCTGGGAACGCAATAGCGGCGTCGTGCATATAGGTTCCGGGGGGGCAAAGTCATTCCCCGCCAAGTCACCTGCCGTTGCCGGGCGGGCAACTAAGTCTAAGCGTGGGAATGATGCGCACATCCCGTTCAGTATATGATGGTGAAACTGATGCGCGATGAATCGCTCGATAGGCTGCCAGAGATAGCGCGGCCGCAGATAGCCTTGGTACTTCGTCGCCAGTGCGATTTCAGTCCGGCCTTTCACCGATCGAATCTCGTACGAGCCACCCAGCGCTGTAATGCAGCCTTCGATCCCGAGGCGCTGTTGAACCACGTCGAATTGCAGTAAGTGAGGCGGCTCGACCTTCGTGATACGTTTGACCAGGAAGCCGCTATCGTAAAGACACAAGACTTCCGCTTCCACGCAAGTCTTATCCCCTTGGGTCCGCCGCGGTTGTGGCAGTAGGGCGCGAAGCAAGACCGGCGGCCGCAGGGGAACCTCTTCGTACGTCATCATGCGACTCCACACGGTCTCGGGAGTTTCGTCGCAGCCAATCGATGTCATCACTTCTTCGGCCGCGGGGTTTCCTGCGAACAGCCAACTTACAAGGCCAGACCATGCCCTCTGATCAGGATTCGGGACTCGCCCACTCGCCATCGTTATCCCCCAATATGTCGAGCGGCTGATCTCTACTTGAGAGTTCGAACGTAGGCGATGACATTGTCGACGGCCGGCCCGGTGACTGACGCGATAGCATGCATCTTACCCTTGCCGGCGGTGACGATGGTCTTTATGTCGGCGTCGCTCAAGGCTTGTACCGCGGGCGATTTCAAGTCTCGCATTTCAACCTTCATCATCTTCGCAATCGCCGGGTTAGGGGTTCCGTCGGCTCCGTGGCACGACTTGCATGCCCGGTTGTAGACAGCTTCGCCGGCCTTTGCATCCGCGGCGAAACCGGCGCCGGCTGTAAAGGTCGAAAGGGTTAGTACCGCTAGAATCATTCGCATCTTGTTTCTTCTCCTTTGGTTATTCAAAACTGTTACTGCCGTACACCGGTAGAGGTCTCGGCGACCCCGAGGGTTTTCAGTATCTCCGGCGACGCCTCATCCATGGCCAGAGATTGGTGGCACGCGCTGCAATCCTGCGTAATTGTTTTCTTGTCAGCCGTGGCGTGGCTGTCATCGTGACAACGAAAACAGCCGGGGTTGTCCGTGTGTCCCAGGTTATTCGGGTATGTGCCCCAAGTTACTTTTAAGTCCGGAAAGACATTGTGCTGGTAAATCGCCAGCAGCGCATTGCCGGCGGCTTGAACGTCCGAGGCGCGCTTGGCTGCGATGTCGGGGTATTTCTGCTGATAGAAGTTCGCCAGGGAGGAAGGAATCTTCTGCCGAGCGTCCTCATCGGTCTGATAGTTAACCTTGATCAACTCAACGCCGGTTTTCTTTACAAAGGGGAGATCGGGAGCGATACGGCCTGTCGTGATCGCATTATCGACCGCGCGATCGGGGGCTTCAAAGGAGTGTGCCGCTCGATTGTGACAATCGGCGCACTGCATTTCGAAGACGGGCAGAGTTCCCGCGACGTCGGGCTTGGCGCCCGAAGCGAGATAGGTTCGCGTCACTCCCTTCTCGATATTGCGGTACTCAACCCATGGAATGGTTTGCCGCGTCTTATCTTGCGCGGCATATCGAATGTGAACGCCTGGACCCAGGTGGGCGCCGTGGATACCACCGAACCGGCCGCCGCCGACCTGCATCATCAGGACGGTTTCGGTGCGGGTGTTCGCTGCCTCATCCTTGTACTTCGTGATGGTGCGCAACTCCGGTCCAATGAACACCTGGCTCTCGTGACATTGCTCGCAAGTAGCAGCGGAAGAAACTAACTTGTTGCTTTCCAGCCCCCCCTCAATGGGACGCGGAAACTTGTTGAACACTACGTCCATGAGCTGCTTCGTTCCGTTCATCTTGGCTTTCAACCAGCCGGTTGCTCCCGGCGCCACGTGGCAAGTTGCGCAAGCCACCTGCTGGTGCGGAGCAAGTAAGTGCGCGGTGAACTCGGGATTCATTACATGGCAGGTCTGACCGCAAAACTGTACCGTTTCCATATGCTCTACGGAGCGGTAAGTCAACTGGCTGCCGATTAAGACGTTTGCTGCGGTCATGACGCCGAAAAAAATACCTGCGCGGCGCCACGCCGCGTGCCGGTCCGGCAACGTGGCGAATTCCTGTTCCACGCGCCGTTTCGCGAGGATTATGCCTATCGGAATCAATGCCAGCCCGGCAAAGAACACCATCGGGATGGCGACGAACAGCAGCAATCCGATGTAAGGATTTTGAGCATGCCCGCGTATATTCGCCGGGAGGGCGAACAGCCAGGAGAATCCGGCTAGTGTCACCAGGGCGGCGCCTAACATACTGACCCAATGGCTCGTAAGGAGAAGGATCAGAGGGCGCTCTTGATGTTCAGGCATGTCTTAGCTCGTCTAACATCATCGTGAGAACCTCAGTCCGGTCATAATCGAATTCGATCGAAAGCCTTCGTACTCGTAAAACGTCTCCCCATAGCCGTAATACGTCCATTGAGTGAACCAGGCAAGGTTATTGCGCACGGGCACGAGGAGCTTGGCGAAGGGCTGGTAGTAATTGGTAGGCCGGCTCCCCGAGGAAATGAAGAACGACCCGCCGGCGGTGACGGTAGGAATAAGTCCCGAATAGTGCGGCAATCGGGAGCTAAACAGGCCGGTAGCCGTATGCGAGTTGTCACGGTAAATCGCCCGTTCCGGTGTTAGGGTCTCGGGTTCGAGGTACCCGATATCCGAGTAAATTCCGGCACGCGTGTAAGAGCCTTGAACGTTCCAGGGCTTGCCCTGAGGCGCCCACAGGAAGGAAAGCGACTCCTGAACTGCCGCAAGTTCCGAATAGTTGATGTTGGGCAGCGGGTTCGAGTTGTTGAGTAGAAGAAACGTGGCTGAGACGCTGAGTGAAGCAGATGCCTGGTAGCGCGCTTGAGCGTGGAACTTCTGGTAGTTGTACAAACTCGTCCGAAAGTAGGCTCCATCGCTCGCCGCAACTTCCAGGTCGCCGGAAAGGTTTAGCTTCTGACGCGCGCGGTAAGTAGCACCGACGATTGCCACATTTTGGCTCAGCTTACCTTGTTCCGCGCCGACTAATCCGGCTGTAGGTAACACGGCGTCTCCGGCGTCGCCCCAGACGTACCGATACCCAGCGCGCAGGGTGAGTTTCGGAACTGGGTCGTAGAAGAGATCGATTTCTTCGCGGTTATAGTTGTTGACCAATGACGACGACAAAAGGGCTGCCGTTGGCGCCGAGACGCCGAGATCCGTTAAGATCTGGTTGGAATTTGCCCATCCGGTATCGTGCATACGATCGGTAAGCCAGGACTGGACGATTCGGAATTTGCGGAAAGGTCTAATCTCCGCCCCAAGGCTTCCCGATGTGTGCGGTGATTTGGCTGCAGCGTCCAGAAGAAACTGCTGTCCCGTGTAGAACAGTATCTCGTTCGTGACCACCAGGTTTCCGGTGTCGTATTGGTTGTAATTAACGTTCGTATTCGGATCGCTGTAGAGGAACTGCCCGTAGAGGTCGAGCCAGGAAGTGGCGTTCGCGGTAAACAAGCCTTTGCTATAAGTGCTCGATCCGGTAATTCCGTAGGACGCCATCAGAGCTGTCAGGTAAATGGGCTGGCCCAAAAACGGGTTGAGGAAGTTGCCGTAGTTGGTTGATCCGGAAGGCTGATACAGGTCCTGATTATTCTCGAACGTGGTCCCACCCTCTTCCAACGTGACGTGAAAGCGCCGGAGCTCTATCCGAACCCCAGCCCGGTACAGATTCGTTCGATCCGACATCGAATTCGGCACGGGAAAGGAGTTCGCGTCCGAGACGAAGGCAGTTGCGCCGGTTCCTGATCCGGAGTCCCGGTCGTAAGCCACGTACGGTACAATCCAGTTTCCGGGCAATAGGTCAAGAGAGGCGCTGGCCATTCGCCTGTGTGTGTCGAAGGATTCCTCGTTGAGCGTGATGCCGCGAGTCGAGAGTAGCGGATCTGCGTACGAAGGCAGGAAGTCGAAGTACGCAATATCGCGGTAATCAAGGTTGAGGTCGTATAGCTTCTTCTTCCGCGCGTCGACATGAAGCGTTTGGTAAGGATCATCTCCCCAGTTATACGCGCGGACATCGATCTGGTCAAAAATCCGATGTTTCGGGTCAGTGATAGTGAAATCGGCGCCGACTAGCTTTGGACCGGAACCCAAGTCTACGATGCTTCGGTAGGTGTCAAAGCTACCTCCGACTCCGGTTTGCCAGCGATAGCCTAAGTCGATCGATCCGGTAAGCCAGTTTTCACCCGGCGTAGTCTGCGGGGTATCGGGCGCGGCAGCAGGTGTTGCAGCAGC
>NZ_CAJCHS010000226.1 GCF_903970205.1 Nevskia soli
GGCCACGCCCGCGTATTGATCGACGCGCTGCGGCGACAAGCGCCGCTTGTCGGTTACGCGCTGCTCGACGCCGATCCGAAGCTCTGGACCACCCTCATCATGGACATCCCAATCATCGGCGGCGACGAGTATCTGACACGCCTCGATGCCGAGTACTTCATCGTCGGTGTCGGCAGCACGGGCTCGACCGCGATCCGCCGGCGCCTTTTCGAACAAGCGATTGCAGCCGGTCTGAGACCGCAGTCCGTGGTCCACGATCGCGCGCTGATCGCGGAAGGCGCAATGATAGGTCCGGGTGCGCAAATTCTGGCGGGTGCGATCGTCAACACCGGCGCGGAGCTCGGTCGCAACGTGCTTGTGAATACGGGCGCGATCGTCGAGCACGATTGCCGCATCGAAGATCACGCGCACGTCGCAACCGGAGCGCGTCTTGCCGGCGGAGTTCAAGTCGGGCTCGGAGCGCACATCGGCATCGGCGCCGTGGTGCGGCAAAATCAGATCATCGGATCTGGTGCAATTGTCGGCGCGGGCGCTGTCGTTGTCGACGACGTGGCGCCCCATACTACCGTCGCAGGCGTGCCCGCAAGATTGTTATGATCCCTCTCTCCGTTCCCGAAATTCGCGGCCAGGAATGGGAGTACATCAAAGACTGTCTGGACACGGGCTGGGTCTCTTCGGTCGGCTCATACGTGACGCGGTTTGAACGCGAGTGCGCGACGCGGGTCGGGCGTAAATACGCGGTCGCCACGGTCAACGGAACTGCCGCCCTCCACATCGCCCTGTTAGTCGCCGGCATTCAGCCCGGCGATGGCGTGCTCGTCTCCGACCTTACTTTTATCGCGCCGGCGAATGCCATCCGATACGCCGGAGCCAATCCCGTCTTAGTCGATGCCGCGCCGCACGACTGGCAAATCGACGTCAATCGGATCCGGGATTTCCTGCGCCGCGGCGGGCGCGAGCGGCACAATATCAAGGCGATCCTTCCGGTTGATATCCTGGGTCACCCCGTCGACATGCCCGCGCTGATCGAGCTCGCGCGCGAGTTCGACCTCATCGTCATTGAAGACGCGAGCGAAGCTCTCGGAGCACCGGTCGGCCGCCTCAGCGACATCGCCTGCTTCAGCTTCAACGGCAACAAAATCATCACGACGGGAGGCGGCGGCATGATTGTCACCGATCGCGAAGACTGGGCCGAACACGCGCGCCACTTAACGACACAAGCGAAGTCAGACGCGATCGAATGCGTTCACGACGAAATCGGTTTCAATTACCGCATGACGAATGTCGCCGCGGCCATGGGGTGCGCGCAGATGGAAATGCTCGATGAGTTCCTGGCTATCAAACGCGCCAACGCGGCCACTTACACGAAAGCCTTGAATGGCATTCCGGGGATAACCACCATGCCGGCATCGCCTTGCAGTTCATACTGGCTCTACACGATATTGATCGACGAAAACGAGTACGGAATGTCGAGTCGCGACTTACTCGCGAATCTGGCAGATACTGACATACAGGCACGGCCGCTCTGGCAACCGATTCATAAGTCAATCCCGTACCAGGACGCGCACGTACTGGGCGGGCAAGTAGCCGAGCGACTCTACCGCGACGCGCTCAGCTTGCCGTCGTCCGTTGGCCTCAAGCCGGATGAACTTAGCCAGGTAGTCGAGGTCATTGCCCGCGCATGCCGCTAATTACTCTAGTCAGCGGCTGCTATAACGAACAGGACAATATCCCGGAACTGTACGAGCGCGTAACCGCTGTAATGTCACAGCTTCAGCAATATGATTGGGATTATATCTTCGCCGATAATGCTTCCACCGACGGCACGTTAACCGTACTTCGCGCGATCGCAGCAAAGGACCGCCGCATCAAAGTCATCGTCAACAACCGAAACTTCGGACCGCTCCGCTCGGGCTACAACGCGCTGCTGCAAGCGCGGGGCGCCGCCGTGATTGCGCTCGCCTCGGACCTGCAAGACCCGCCCGAACTAATCCCCCAATTCATCGCAAAATGGGAGCAAGGCGACGAAATCGTACTTGCGCAGAAAACCAATAGCGCCGAATTCCCTTTGTTCTTCCTGATGCGCTCGGCTTATTACTTCGTGGTCGATCGGCTCTCCGAGGTCCCGCTCATCAAGAACGTCACCGGCTTCGGCCTCTACGACGCGCGCGTCATCGAAGCTGTTCGGAAACTGAACGATCCGTATCCGTACTTCCGCGGGCTCGTCTCCGAGCTCGGTTTCAAGATCGGTTTGATCCCGTTCTCGCAACCATTACGCAAGCGCGGCGTCTCCAAGAACAACTTCTACACGCTGTACGACCTCGCGATGCTAGGGATCACCAATCACTCCAAAGTTCCCCTACGGCTCGTGACTTTCTCCGGCTTCTGTATCGGCGGGCTCAGCCTGTTAGTCGCGCTAATTTACCTGGTCTATAAGCTGCTGTTCTGGGATAGCTTCCGCCTGGGAACAGCCCCGGTAGTTATCGGACTGTTCTTCCTCGCCGCGGTGCAGTTAGTCGGCATCGGAGTCCTCGGCGAGTACCTGGGCTCGATTCACACGCAGGTCTTGAACCGGCCGCCGGTAGTCGAGCGCGAACGCATCAATTTTGAAGACTAAGTCGAAACCGGAACTTCCGCAGCGATTTCCGCCTGCCGCGCCGGCGCATGCAATTTCCGGTACTGCAGGAATCCAACCGCGCCCCAGATCCCGATCACAAAATAGGACAGCGCCTGCGCAAAAAAGCTAAACGCAATTGCGTCGGTCTTAGATAGCCCAAAAGGTACCAGCACGGTCGCACAGACAAACTGATAAACACCGACGTACCCCGGCGCCGAAGGCAGCGCGCTCCCCAACCCGATCACCGCAATCAGAATGAACGCCATCGGGAACGTCATCTTGAGCCCCAGCGCGTTCCCGCCGATCACCGCGCTCGTCGCATCCAGACACCAGATCACTACCGTTAGCGCGATAAATCCCGCGAGCCGTCTTCCGTCATGGAACGAACGAAGCCCGCGCAATCCATGCTCCAGGGTGTGTGCCAGCCGGTCGCGTATTCGCTCCGACACCGGCAACCGCGCCAGAATCGCCAGCGCCAGATTCTCCAGCCGCGGCAATAGTCCGATAAACAATACGCCCGCGATCCCGATGACGGCGAATCCCTTCGACGCATTCGCCAGCCACGGCGTTTTCCCGGGAATGACAAGCAGCACAATGCCGGTGATGACCACCAGCGCGATGCCGTCCGCCGCCCGCTCCGCGAACGCCGTTGTCAATACGTAGGTCTTGCTCAGCGCGGTTCGCGAGCTGATCATGAAGGTGCGCACAAATTCACCCGCGCGCGCCGGAAGAAAGTTGTTACCGAAGTAGCCCGCGGCCGTCGCCCAGAACGCGATTGCAATCCCGATCGCGGTCTCCGCCGTAAGTAGAATGCGCCACCGGAACGCGCGAAGATACAGTGCGACCGTCGCCAACAGGCAGCACAGCGCCACGTTCAGAGGCTTCGCGCCCCGCAGCAATCGCCCCACTTGCCCCCATTCAATCCCGCGCAACGAGAAATAGAGCATCACTGCGGCCAGCGCGAACGCTGCAATCGTGGTGATGGTTTTCGCGCCGAATCGGGAAGCGGTTTTCGGGTGGGTGTCTTCGCCGGAGTCCATATATCGAAAGTGATTCCCAGTTGCCTGGCAGCGCTTCAGTGTCTAACGCTTCGGCGTCTAACTAGGTTACCAAGCCGCCCGTGGTTACAAAAGCGTTACTGAACGAACGAAGTACAGAAACTTACCGCGCGTTCTCACCTATCGGCCCGATAAAGTTAGGGACATGAGCAACGGCCTGCAAATCACAATCGCCGCCGACCTCAACGATGTACGCGCCCTGTGGACCGAATACTGGGAGTCGCTCGGTCTCCCCGCGACGTTCCAGAATTTCGCCGCCGAATTGCAAAGTCTACCCGGAAAATATGCCGAGCCGCGAGGCGCCGTCGCCCTGGCTTCCATCGACGAAAAACCGGCAGGAACCGTAGCCTTGCGGCCTCTGACCGAAACAGCTTGTGAAGTCAAGCGGCTTTACGTCCCGCCCGCGTTCCGAGGCCGCGGGATCGGCCGCGCGCTCATGCGCTGGATCATTCAGCGCGCCCAACACTGCGGATATACAACCATGTACGGCGACACCTTACCGTCCATGTCCGATGCTCTCCGGATGTACCGGGAGATCGGATTCGTCCTGATAAACCGTCCCTACTCGGATACGCCAACTCCGGGAGCTATTTACCTTGAACTGAACTTACTGCCTTCTCCGACCCATGCTCCATGAAGTAGTAACAGATCATATGGCACACGATCATGTGCCCGTCTTCGATGCGCCCCATATGCTGCTCGGGAACGCGGATCTCCACTTCAGCCAGCGGTCCCAACGTGCCGCCTTCACGACCCGTCAGCGCGATCGTGCGGCATCCCACCGCGCCCGCGTATTCCAGCGCCCGCACCACATTCGCCGAATTCCCCGATCCGCTCAGCGCCATCACCACATCCCCCGGCTGGGCGAAGTTGCGTAACTGTTCGGTAAAGATGCAGCCATAATCGACGTCGTTCGAATACGCCGTGATGGTCGCCATGGAATCGGTCAGCGCCATAATACGGAACCTCGCCGCGCGCTCGAAGCTGGCGCCTTTGACCATGTCGCAAACGAAGTGCGAAGCCGTGGACGCGCTGCCGCCATTGCCGCAAACGAAGATGGTGCGCCCATTCTCCCGCGCCTCGGCGAGTAACTCGATCGCCCGCGTTACCCGGTCGAGATCGATCGTGCGCAGCGTGCTCTCCAGCAATCCGCGATAGAGCGCAGGATAGTTCTGCGCGGTCGCCATGACTTCGGTCGGCATGACTTAATGATACGAGGAGTCTGCCAGACCTGCCGCTCCGGCGGGGGATCAGCGTCGTTCTGAAAACACCGGTCGCCATCACGGGAACACCACGAAGCCCCACTCCGAGTCAGATCGTGGGGCTTCGGCGTGGATCCGCGCCAGCACCACAGCGTTCCGCGTGCCATTTTGTCGAGAATGCGCACAATCATCAGCAACGGCGGAGGCTTTACGGTGGCGTCACCCGAATGGCCGCTCAG